>DASPGQ010000326.1 GCA_035620555.1 Vicinamibacteria bacterium | reverse complement strand
CCTCGCCGCACGCCTCGACGCACTTGTAGCAGAGGATGCAGCGGCTGTAATCGCGAACGTACATCTCGTCGTGGATTTTCACCGGCTGAGCGACCGTCCTCGCCTCGGCGCCGAACCGCTCCGCGTCCACGTCGTAGCGCTCCATGAATCGGCCGATCTCCTCGCCCGAAAGCGAAAGATCCACGGAGGAGGCGAGGAGCTCGAGCACGAGCTTTCGGCTGTGCCGGACCCGCGCGCTGTCGGTTTGGACCTTCATCCCGGACTCGGCCTTCCGCGAGCAGGCGGGAACGAGCGTTCGCGATCCCTCGAGCTCGACCACACAAACCCGGCAGACGTTGACGGGGGTGAGGTTCTCGAGAAAACACAGCGTGGGGGTGGCGATTCCCTGGGCACGACATGCATCGAGCAGCGTGGCGCCTTCGGGGACGCCCACGGGTTGGCCGTCGATCGTCAATTCGATGCGGCGTTCGTTCATGGCGTCTCGTCCAGGAGACCTCGTTTGAGGGCCGATAGCACGGCGCTCGCCGCGGTATGGCCGAGCCCGCAGATCGAAGCGTCGCGCATCACCTGGGCGAGCTCTTCCATGAGCGCCACCTCGCGCTCGGCGCTGCCGTTCGCGACGTTCGCGATGTATCGGTGGAGCGCCTCCTCCTGCCTCACGGTCCCGACCCGACAGGGAACGCATTGCCCGCAGGACTCGTCGCGAAAGAAAGCCGCGATCCGGCGCAGGATCTCGGGCATGGGAGCGCCATCATCGAAAACCATCACCACGCCCGATCCGATTGCCGCGCCGATCGATCGGGCGCCCTCGAACGTGAGCGGCACGTCCAGCTCGTCGGGGCCAACGAAGCTGCCCGCGGCACCTCCAAGCAGAACCGCCCGGAGCTTTCTGCCGCCCGCGACGCCTCCCGCCTGCTCGATCAGCTCTCGCAGCGTCACGCCAAACTCCACCTCATAGAGTCCGGGCTTGGGGACGTGTCCCGAAACGCAGAAAAGCTTGGGCCCGGTCGAGCCTTCGGTTCCTCTCGTGGCAAAAGCCGGGCCCCCTTCGAGAACGATGTCCAGCACGTTCACGAGGGTCTCGACGTTGTTGACGAGCGTGGGCTTTCCAAAGAGTCCCACCTCGGTGGGAAAGGGGGGCTTGTTCCTCGGCTCGCCACGGTAGCCCTCGATGGAATTGAACAGCGCCGTCTCCTCGCCGCAGATATAGGCGCCGGCCCCGCGCCGGAGCTCGACGTCGAAGGAAACCCCCTCTCCCATCACGTCCTCTCCCAGGAATCCTCGCATGCGCGCTTTCTCGATCGCGTTCCGAAGACGCGCGGCCGCGTGAGGATACTCGGCCCGGATGTAGACAAAACCCTTTGCGGCTCCGACGGCGTAGCCGGCGATGGTCATCGCTTCGACGACCGCGAAGGGGTCCTCTTCCATCACGATGCGGTCCTTGTAGGTCCCCGGCTCGGACTCGTCGGCGTTGCAGATCACATAATGGGGACGAACCGGAGCTTTGGCTACGGCCTCCCACTTGACACCCGCGGGAAAGGCGGCGCCACCGCGGCCGAGGAACCGAGAGTCCTTGACCTCGCGAAGCACGCCGCTCGGCCCGAGCTCGATGGCACGCCGCAACGCCTGGTAGCCTCCGTGCTCGCGGTAGTCGTCGAGACTTTCCGGGTCGCATATGCCGATGCGCCGGAGAAGCCTTCGCCCGTAAACCGGGGGTCTCGGCATTTCCCGTCGTTTGCCAGCGAGGCCCTCGCGAACGCCCCCTTCAGTAGCGTGGACGAGAGTCCAGTCGTCTTCCCCGGCACACTGGAAGAGGACCGCGGGACCGCGCTCGCACTGGCCGAGGCACGGGCTTCGATGGACGGCGTTCTCGTGCGCGAGCTCTTGACAAAGCTCGTCCGCGCCGACGAGCTTGCAGGCGATGTCGTCACAGACGTGCGCCACGCGCTTCGGTCTGCTTTGGGTAGCGAGAAGGGCATAGAACGTCAGGACGCCATAAGCTTCGGCGGGTGGCACGGTGAGACGCCGGCAGATGTAGCCCAGGGCGCCTTCGCTCACCCAACCGATCTGATCCTGAACGCCGTGGAGAGCGGGAAGGAGGAGATTTCGTTTTCCTTCGATCTCAGAGACACCGCCTCGAACGACTTGCTCCTCGACGAGGATTTCCTTCGGCGGACCGAGCACCGCGTCCACCGCTCGGCGCTCCTCTTCGGTTGGTTGGGCCTCGGGTAGGCGCAGATCCATCAGGCTTTCTCGATGCGGATGGCCGTGGCCTTGAACTCCGACGTGCCCGACTTCGGATCCCAGGCCTCGATCGTGAGCCGGTTCGTGTCGACCTCGTCGGGAAAGTGAAGCGTGAGAAACGCCAGGCCGGGGGGCAGGTTCTCGTCGAAGCGCACCGGAGCCTCGATCTCGCCGCGCCGCGAAGCGATACGAACGCGGTCCCCTTCGCTAACGCCGTAGCGGGCCCCATCCGATGGTGACAGATCCAGCGTTTCGCCGTTCCGAATGGGCGATGCAAAACCGCCGCTCTGAACTCCCGTGTTGAACGAATCGAGCCTTCGCCCGGTCGTGAGCCGGATGGGAAACTCTTCGGTGAGCTCGTCGACCGGAGGCACCTGCTCGACGACGTAAAATGGGGCCCTGGACCCCTCGACGGGCCTCTTCCAGAGCCTCCCGTGAAGGAAGGGACTTCCCGGATCGTTCTCGTCGCGGCAGGGCCACTGGATGCCGCCGAGCTTTTCGAGCCTCTCATAGCTCATCCCCGCGTGAAGCGGCGAGAGGCTGCGGAGCTCGTTCCAGGCCTCCTCGGCGGTGGGAGTCTTCCAGTCGTGGCCCATGCGGCGCGCGAGCGAGCAGATGATCTCGATGTCGTCCCTGGCTTCCCCCGGTGGCTCGAGAGCTTTGCGGACCCGCTGAACCCGGCGCTCGCTGCTCGTCACCGTGCCCTCGGTCTCCGCCCAGGCCGCGGCCGCGGGGAAGACGACGTGGGCGAGCTGCGCCGTCCGGGTGAGGAAAATATCCTGGACCACGAGATGCTCGAGGTTCGAAAGAAGCTTCAGCGATCGCTCGCCGTCGGCCTCTGATTGGGCGGGGTTCTCCCCGATGATGTAGAGTGAGGTCAAATCGCCGCGCTCCATCGCTTCGAACATCAAGGAAATGTGCCAGCCGGGAGACGATGGGACGCTTGCTTTCCAGGCTTTCTCGAACTTCGCGCGATGCTCGTCGGAGTCGACGTTCTGGAATGCGGGGAGCTTGTTAGGGAGAGCCCCCATGTCTCCTCCACCCTGAACGTTGTTCTGGCCTCGAATGGGAACGAGACCGGATCCCCATCGTCCCACGTGCCCGGTGAGGAGCGCGAGGTTGATGAGGGCGAGGACGTTATCGGTCGCGTTGTGGTGCTCGGTGATTCCGAGCGTCCAGCAGAGCTGGGCGCGGTCCGCCTTCGCGTAGACGTGCGCGAGCTCGCGAATCGCATCGCGAGGCACGCCGGTCGTCTCTTCCGCGTACTCGAGGGTGTAGGTCTCGACCGATTTCGCGTACTCGTCGAACCCGGTCGTCGCTCTCTCGATGAAGGCTTTGTTCTCGAGACCGGCGTCCAGGATTTCCCGGGCAACGGCGTTGGCGAGCGCGATATCGGTGCCCACATCGAGCCCGAGCCAGAGATCGGCCCACTGGGCCGACGCCGTTCGCCGAGGATCGATGGTGTACAGCTTGGCCCCGTTTCTGATGCCTTTGAGCACGTGGTGGAAGAAAATCGGATGGGCCTCGCGGGCGTTCGATCCCCACAACAGGATGACGTCCGTCTGCTCGAGCTCCTGATAGGAGCTGGTTCCGCCTCCGGCTCCGAAAACCGCCGCCAGACCGGCGACGCTCGGAGCGTGTCACGTACGATTGCAGCTGTCGATGTTGTTGCTGCCCATGACGACGCGCGCGAACTTCTGTGCCATGAAGTTCATCTCGTTGGTCGCCTTGGAGCAGCTAAAGAGGCCGAAAGCGGTGCCGCGGTGTTTTTCGAAACCCTCGGCGGCCTTGTCGATTGCCTCGTCCCATCTCGCGCGACGAAGCTCTCCACGGTCGCGAATCATCGGCTGCTGGAGTCTCGGATAGCTCTTTCCCATGGCTTCTCTCCAATTGAGAGTCTACCACGATGGTCCGCGTGCGCTTTGACGGTGTATCGTTCGGGGCCTTGGTGTCGAGAGAACTCATCATCGCCTCGTGGTGTGTTGCCGGGGTCGCTGCTTTCCTCGGGCGCGCGCTCGGTGCGCTCGCGCCCATCGCCGCGGAGATATTCGACGCCGGCGCCCTGACGGGACTGCAGTGGATGCTCCTCGTCGCCTGGGTAACACTCAACGCCTACGCCGAAGGCTATCGGGGTTTCCATCGAAGCTTCTCTCCCCGCGTGGTGGAGCGGGCGTTTCATCTCGGCCGCAATCCCTCTCCGATGCGCGTGTTGTTGGGGGCGCCGTACTCGATGGGGCTGTTCGATGCTCCGCGTCGCATCGTCGTGACGAGCTGGCTCCTGCTCTTGGGAATCGTTCTCCTGGTGATCTGGGTGCGTCGCCTCGCGCAGCCCTGGAGGGGGATCGTGGATGCCGGGGTCGTGGTGGGCCTCGGCCTGGGCCTCCTGAGCATCTTACTGCTATTCGTGCGCCGGGCGGCAAAACGATGGAGCGGGCCGGCGAGGGGCGAGTAGTCGTCTGCTCTTTTTCGCAAGCTCGGAGCGGGGCCCAGTTTGAACTTGAAAACGGATATCAATTTCATATAATGGGTGTCGATGACGAGCGACAGACTGTTGCCCCGGATCCTGCTCTTCTTGCCGCTCTTCTTGGGCGCTTCTCTGGTGTTCTTCCCCCGGGCGGGAGCGACCGAAGCCCAACGCGCCGCGACTTTCACCACCCCCACCGGGCTGGGAGCGGAGGAGCTTCTCTTCCTCCTGCAGTACGTCGGCACCGACTACGAGGGCGCGGTGGGCGGGGGAGAGATCCTCGACGATTTCGAGTATCGGGAGATGTTGGAGTTCACCCGGATCCTGGCGGAGGAGTACCCGAAGCCCGACTCGCCCGTCAAGCAAGGCCTCGATCGCTTGCGAGCGATGGTGTCGGAGCGCTCCGAGCCTCACGAGGTCGTCGCCCGCGTGCGGGAGCTCGTGGCGGCAATGACGCAGGAGCTTCACGTCGTGACCTATCCTTCGCGCGCTCCGAGTCTTGTCGACGGACGTCGCCTCTACGAGACCGCCTGTCGGCAATGTCACGGGGATTCGGGCGACGGGCTCGGCCCGTCCGCGGTCGACATGACCCCACCCCCGACCACGTTCCGCGGCGAGCGCATGCTAGGCGTCGCTCCCCATCAGCTCTTCAACGCCATCGGATTCGGCGTGGCGGGAACGGCCATGCCCTCTTACGACGAGACGCTTTCGGTGGCCGAACGGTGGGATCTGGCGTTTTACGTCATGACCCTTCGCGATGGATTCGCGCCATCGCCTCCGAACGAACCGCTTCCCATCACCGTCAAGGATCTCGCTACGCGGTCCGACGCGGAGCTCGCCCAGGCGCTCGAGGCGGCCCCAGGGGCTCTCGATTACTACCGCAGCGAGATACCGGAAACGCCCGAAGACGAGCTCCTCAGGCTTGCGCAACGGAAGCTCGACGAAAGCCTCGCCGCCTACGAGCGAGGGGAGGGCGAGAGCGCGGTTCGGCTGAGCCTCGAGGCCTATCTCGAGGGAATTGAGCCAACCGAAGCCACGTTGCTCGCTACCAACGCGCGTCTCGTTCGGAGCCTCGAGCGCTCGCTCGCGTCCTACCGCGCTTCGCTACGGCAAGGGGCGCCCGAAGAGGTGGTCGCGCCCCAGCTCGCGCGGCTGAAGGCGCTCACGGAAGAAGCGCGCCAGGAGCTGACCGATGCGAGCTCCGGACTCGGTTTCGTCTTCATGCAGTCGGCGACGATCATTCTCCGTGAAGGAATCGAGGCGAGCCTTCTCGTCGGGCTGCTCCTGAGCTATCTCACCGCGACGGGGCACCGGGAGTTCCGTCGTTACACGATCTGGGGCTCGGTCGCAGGCGTCCTCGTCGGGGTCCTGACCTGGCTAGCGGCACAGTTCGTCGTGGGCGTCTCGACGCTCCAGAGGGAAGCTCTCGAAGGACTCACGTCGCTCCTCGCCGCCGGGGTCCTGTTCTCTGTGAGCTTCTGGGTCATTCATAACGCCGATCTGAAGCGTTGGAAGAGCTACATCGAAGACCGCGCGAAGAGCGCGCTCGGTGCGGGCAGCGGCCTCGCTCTCGCTACGGTTGCGTTCCTCGCCGTTTACCGCGAGGCCTTCGAGAGCGTGCTCTTCTATCAGGCGCTCTTCCTCAGACACGAGACCGCGGGAGCCGCCATCGTGCTCGGTCTCGGCGCGGGGGTCCTGGTGCTTTTCGCCCTCGTCGTTCTGACGTTCCGGTACGGAAAGAAGATCCCGCTGAAGCCGTTTTTCGCCGTCACCGGAGTGCTTCTCGGCCTGCTCTCCTTCGTTTTCGCCGGCTATGGCATCGGCGAGCTCCAGAAGATCGGCTGGATCAAGGAGACCCCGCTTCCAGCGGTGCCGTACGTTCCGTTTCTCGAGCTCCAGCCAACCGTCGAGGGGCTCGCGCTGCAAATCGGGATCCTGTTGTCGTTCCTGCTGGCGTGGTTCATTTCCGGCGCCGCACAGCCGAAGCGAAGGCCCGAGCCGCAACCTGCGGCGTCTTAGCTCAAATCTAATCTCGTGGGGGTCTCGAATCCCTAGAGTACTCAATGCCGCGGCGGGACCCGCAATCGATCGTGCCGCCACGGCTCGGGGCTGCTTACGGCGCGGCAGGCGCGCCGGGCTCGCTCCGCTCGCGCAGGCTGGGCCGTACTTTTTCATCAGCCTGCCAGGTGTCGAGCTTTGTTATTGCCTTTTCCAGACGATCCGACCATCCACGAGCGTCATCAGGACCTCGGTTTCGAGGATCTCCGGTGGCGGGATCGTCAGGATGTCTTTCGAGAGAACGGTGAGGTCGGCAAGCTTTCCCGGCGCCAGCGTTCCCTTGACGTCTTCTTCGAAGGCCGCGTAGGCCGCGTTGATCGTGTAGATCTTCAGCGCTTCGAGACGGGTGAGCGTCTGGTTCGGATACCAGCCGTCGGGAGGGTTGCCGGATGCGTCCTGCCGGGTTACCGCCGCATGGTAACCCCAGAGCGGGTTCGAGTACTTGACCGGGAAAGCGGGAGTATCGGCGCTTGCGACGAGCATGGCCCCTGAGTCGACGAGACTCCTCCAGGCATAGGCGCCCCGAATCCGGTCGGGACCAACGCGAGCCTCGGCAAAACCCATGTCCATGGTCGCGTGGATCGGCTGCATCGAAGGGATGACGCCGAGCTCGGCGAAACGGGGGATATCCTCGGGGGCAATGACCTGAGCGTGCTCGATCCGATGTCGCGGCCGATCGGCCGGCCGCTCCTCCTGGGCTCGCTCGAAGGCGTCGAGCACGATGCGGTTGGCCCGATCGCCGATGGCATGTGCCGCCACCTGGTACCCGGCACCCATCGCTTTTCTGGTCACCTCGTACAGCTCGTTCTCATCGGCCTGCAACAAGCCAATCTCTTCCGGCGAATCGGCGTAAGGCTCGAGGAGCGCGGCGCCCCGTGCACCGAGGGCCCCGTCGGCGAAGATCTTCAGGCTTCTGAGCGTCAGACGTCCCTCGCCCAAGCCGACCTCCGGAGGATTCGCGATGAACTGCTCGAGGACTTCGCCCGCGTCGGGTATCTCGAACATGACGTTCAGGCGAATGTCGAGCTTGCCTTCCTCGAGGAGCTCTTTGTAGATTTCGATCTCCTCGTATCCGACGCCCGCGTCATGGACTTCGGTCAGCCCCATCGCGAGTGCGGTCGTGATACTGAGCTCGATGTCAGCTTTCCTCGACGCCCGGGTTTCTTGGGGAAGACGTCTCGAGACCAGGTCCATCGCCGTCTCACGGAGAAAACCGGTAGGCTCACCCCGGTTCGTTCGAACGATCTCACCCCCAGGGGGATCGGGTGTTTCCGTAGTGATGCCGGCGATACCGAGAGCCCGCTCGTTGACCCACGCCGCATGGCTCGCCATGCCGACGAGGTAGACGGGGTTGTCGGGCGAGGCCGCGTTGAGCTCGGTGCTGTCGGGAAAGCCCGACATTTCCCACATCACCGTGTGCCACCCTTGACCCGTCACCCACTCTCCTGGCGGCGTGCTCGCGATCTTTTCCTTCACCACGGCGACCGCTTCGCTCGGCGATCGCGTCTCATCGAGGAAGAGCTGCTTGGTTCGCTTTCCCAATCGGGGGAAATGCATGTGGGCATCGATGAGACCGGGAACTACGGTGGCGCCATCGAGATCGATGATCTCGGTCTCGGCTCCCGTGTGCGATTCCACGGCCCCGGCGGCGCCGACGGCCAGAATCCGGTTCCCCTTGATGGCCACGGCTTCGGCACGGGGCAGCGCTTCATCGACGGTGATCACGTTGGCGTTGATGAGGATCAAATCCGCGCTTTCTTGGGGCGCGCACGCAGTGATCGCAATGATGGCACCTGCCACGAGGGCGCCGCCGTGGCCGAGCCGTATGCCGTTCATGAAGGTCGAATTCTACCTCCGCGAAGCGCATCGAGGCGACCGGGCCGACGAGCTTGCTTCTTGGTCGGTCCTGTGATTCCCTAAATAGTCACGGAGGAAATCCTGAAAATGAGTTGGACTCGACGTGAGCTCCTCGCTCGCGGGGGAAGCGCCGCGGCCGCCCTCGCGCTGGCCCAGTCCCGCGTCATCTCGGCCGCGATTCCGCTCGCGCAAGGCGAGGAGGTCGTGCCGTTTCTCGACCAGCCGCCGACGCCTCCCGAAGCGCCGGGGCCCTGGCCCCTCGACGAGATCAGCATGCTCGACTGGCAGTCCCTCGATTCCTGGATCACGCCGAACGAGGGCTTCTTTCGTGTCGGCCACTACGACAAACCGGTCCTGGACGAGAGCGACTGGAAGCTCGAGATCACCGGGCTCGTTCGCAATCCAGCCACCTATCGGCTCGCCGATTTGAAGGCGATGCCGCGGAAGGAGGTCACGTTCACGCTCGAGTGCTCGGGGAACAACGGGTTCCCCTGGTTCTGGGGCGGAATCGGGAACGCACGCTGGGCCGGGACCCCGCTTGCTCCCATTCTCGAAAAGGCGGGTGTCGACAAGCAAGGCATCGAAGTCGTGTTCTACGGTGCCGACGAGGGCGACGAGGAGGTACGGGGTAACGTCACCAAGCAAAAGTTCGCCCGGAGCCTCTCCCTCGAGGACGCCACGAGCGCGGACAACCTTCTCTGCTACGAGATGAACGGCGTCTCGCTCGCGCCGCACCACGGCTTTCCCGTGCGTCTGATCGCGCCGGGCTGGTACGGCATTGCCAACGTCAAGTGGCTCACCCGCATCGATGTCAGCGACACGCGACACATGGGCCGCTTTATGGCCAAAGACTACGTCACCCTGCGCGAGGTCGATCGTGGGGGCTCCAAGGAATGGACCATGACCTCCGTCGGGCGATCGCGGATCAAATCGCTCGCGGCGAAAGTGACCAAGAGTGCCGCCGGCTATCGTATTCATGGCGCTGCTTGGGGCGCCCCAATCGAGCGCGTCGAGGTGCGTGTCGACGACGGCGACTGGACGAAGGCGACGATCGACGAAGGAGCGAACGAGCCCTTCGCCTGGAAGTTCTGGCACCTGGACTGGAGCCCATCGCCGGGGGAGCACACGATCGTCTCCCGCGCCATCGATCCAGGGGGAGACATTCAGCCGACGATGGATGACCCGAGCATCGCGGGGAAGAAGACTTACTGGGAGTCGAACGCCCAGCTCGTCCGTCGCCTCCGAGTCTGAGCAGTCGTCCGAGGATGGATCGCAGAAGCGCCCTGAGAGGAGCCGGCCTGTTCGCCGCGGGAGCGCTCCTCGACGGGTGCTCGTCACGTGGTGCGCCGAGGGCTTCGGGGCCTCCAGACGTTCCGACGCTCAAGCTCCCCAAAGTCACCGTATCGGAAGAGCGCATCATCCGCACCACCGTTGGACTGAGGCCGTTCCGACCGGCGGGGTTCCGTGTCGAGCGAGAGAATCTCGGACAGAAAATCATCGTTCACAACTACGGGCACGGCGGAGGCGGCCTCTCGCTGTCGTGGGGAAGCTCCTATCTCGCGGTAGAGAAGCTCTCCGAAGGGGGCAACGCTCCCAGCAAAGCTGCCATCATCGGTTGCGGCGCTCTCGGGCTGTCCACGGCTCGTCTCCTGCAGCAGCGCGGCACCGAGGTGACCATCTACGCCAAAGACCTGCCACCATTCACGACGTCGAACGTCGCCGCCGGGCAGTGGTCGCCATTCTCGGTCGCGGAGTTTCGACGAAGGACTCCCGAGTTCGACGCACAGATCGAGCGCGCCGCGAGGTTCTCTTATCGTTACTTCCAGGGCCTCGTCGGGAGCTATTACGGGGTTCGCTGGCTTACCAACTACGTTCTGAGTGACAGCCCGTTCGGGGGAAGCGGCGAGGCCGAGGGGATCGTCTTTCCCGAAACGCGCGACTTGTCTCCCGGGGAGCATCCGTTTCCAGTGCAGCACGCCCGCCAGTTCGTGACGATGCTCATCGAGCCCCATACGTACCTGGCTGCCGTCATGCGGGATTTTCAGCTCGCGGGCGGGCGCGTCATCGTGCGCGAGCTCAAAGACGTCGACGAGATACGGTCTCTCCCCGAGTCAGCGATCATGAATTGCACCGGGCTCGGCGCCAAGGCTCTCTTCGACGATCAGGAGCTGACGCCCGTCAAAGGGCAGCTGACTTTCCTCCTGCCGCAGCCCGAGGTCGAATACATCACTCTCCTCGGCGACCTGTACATGATGCCCCGCTCGGACGGGATTCTCCTGGGAGGGACCTTCGAGCGCGGCGAGTGGTCTCTCGACGTCGATGAAGAAGCCCTCGCGCGCATCGTCGAAGGACACAAGAAGTTCTTCGCCGAAATGCGCTCGTAGGGTCGAATCTCGCTGCTTCGTCCGTTTCGCGCGGGCTCGGGGTTCTCGCTCGGCGCAAAGACTTCTGTGGAACAACACCCCGAAAATCCGTGGTCTGCGGGACACTGCGCCTGAAGCCCAAATTGGAAATCCCCGCTCCAGCCATTTACGATGGGATCACCGGGAGGAATGGGATGCTCCTTTTATCCACTACAGAGCACACCTCGCACGGATAAGAAAATGAGCCTAG
>DASPGQ010000325.1 GCA_035620555.1 Vicinamibacteria bacterium | reverse complement strand
TGCTCTTGTTTGCGCTCGGAGGTGCCTGGGCGATCTATTGGACTCTATGGGCGTCCCAGGACGCGCGGGATTGGGCGGCCCTCGGCGGTTTCGCCTTGGCCTTTCTTGGTCTCGGCGCATTGATACGGCTTGGTCTCGTGGTGGCAGCGCTTGGCGAAGGCGGAGAGACGCGTTCCGAAAATCGTCGCAATGGCAGGTCTCGTCGTCAACGGCGTGGCGGCGCTCTGCCTGGCGCCTTTCTCTTTCCGCTGGCTGTTCTCGATTCTCGATTTCTGATGCTCAGCGTGCGCCGGGGACGCGGGCCTCGAGCTCCTCGAGCCAGTTCAAAACGATGTGGACCTCGGAGCGCTCCTCGCCGCCCTCGACCATCAGGAATCTCTGGCCGTCCGGAGAAACGTCGTAGGTTCGGCTTCCGCTCGCGGGGATGTCGGTGAGAAACGCGCCTTCGAAAAGGGTTTGCGGCATGCTCGCCGTGAAGCGGGGCGCGGTCGCGATCTTCGCCGCCATCATTCGATTTCCGTTACGGTAGAAAAGCTCCTGCCCGTCTCGTGACCAGACCGGATCGAACCCACCCTCCGTCGAGACGACGGTGCGTCTCCCGGGGCCGGGATAGGGCTGGACGTAGATCTCGTCCTGGCCGGAAGCATCCGAGGTATATGCGATGAACCGGCCGTCGGGTGAGAACTTGGGCGAGCGCTCGTTGAACTCGGTGACGACGAACGGCTCTGCCTCGTTCTCGTCCAGGTCGAGAACCCAGATGTCTCGATGACCTGTCCTCTCGTAGTAGGCGAGGCGTTTGCCATCGGGCGAAAAGGAATGGGGGTCCTTGGGAGTGTCACTCGTCAGGAGCAGCTCTGCCTCGCCGCTCCCGTCGGCCGCCTTCGAGTACAGGTCACCCCCCTCGTTCCTTCTGAACACGATCGTTTCTCCATTCGGCGCCCAGACGGGATCCCCACCTGCGCCCGTCGTTACCCTCGTTCTCGTACTGCGCTCGAGGTCGTAGACCCAAATGTCGGGTGGTCCGGTGTTCGTTGCGACTTCGACTAACACTCGAAGACCATCTGCGGAGAGGTGGGGGCGTCGAAAGGGTTGTTTCTCGTCGGTGGCGGGTGAGACGGTGCCGCTCCGATCGACCCAAACGAGTCTTCTGCCGGTGGCGCCTGCGCTGGGGAGATAGAGCAGGGTCCCACTCCGTGAGACGTCCAACTGCCAGTCACTCCCTTGAATGACGGGAACCGGGGAGCCAACGAGCGAAAGCCGCTCGGCATCGAAGGAGACCGCGAAGATATCATTGGGCACGGTAAAGACGAGGTGCCCCTTGGGGAGGTAGCGCACATCGCCGGCGGCTCCCTCGAAGAGGACCCGTGGGGCGTCATCCTCGGGTGATTGCACCATAATGCTTCCACCCGTGGGCGTTAGTAAAAAAACATAGGTGCGGCCGTCGGGCAGAAGCTGAGGGCGCCACGGGCCTTGCGACGTGCTCAAGACGAGCTCCGGAGCGCCTCCGCTTCCTGGAACTTGCCAGACGCCTCCGGTTCCACCGAAACGGAGGACATCGTCCTCGGCCCAGCTAAGACCATTAGGTTGCTCCATCTCGCTGAGTCGAAGCGGCGCTCCTCCGGAGACGTTTACTTTCATGAGCTGTCCATCGTCGTAGTAGGCGATCCACTCCCCATCGGGAGAAAAAGCAAGCTCCCGAGGAGAGCCTTCGGTACCGGGCAGGGACCTGGCCTCGAGCTGATCGAGCTCCCTCACGTGAATCGAGCCGTTCGCCACGTAAGCGAACCGGCTTCCATCGGGAGCGATGGCGATCACCGTGTATTGGCGGGCCGCGAGCTGATCGGGCAGCACGGCGGCGAATCGGGCGACACGCGGGCGGCTCGAACGGGGTGAAAGACCGAAGAAGGCAACTCCGGCAACGAGTACGCCGAGGAGAAAGGTGGCTGCTAGTTTCAGGCGGACTCCGACGCCACCGGGCTTCTCCGCCGTCTCGTCCGAAGGAGTCGCCTCGCCAATCCACCGGAGCTCGTCGGCGAGGTCGTGCATCGTGTGATAGCGGGCTTCGGGCGCCTTGGCGAGACACTTCTTCACGACGCGCTCGAGCGCGAGGGGCGCGAGCGGTTGGAGCCTCGACATCGCCTCCGGCTCCCGCTCCAGGATCGCCCCGATCAAGCTCGCCTGGCTCTTGCCCTCGAATGCCTTCTTTCCCGTGACCATCTCGTAGACGACGGCGCCGAACGCGAAAACGTCCGTCCGAGCGTCGGCCTCTTTCCCTTCGAGCTGTTCGGGGGCCATGTACTGGAACGTCCCCAGGATGGCGCCTTGCTCGGTGAGCGCTTGAGCCTGGGTCGGGATCGCGGAGAGAGCCTCCGCTGCGGCACCCCCCTGCGGGTCGGCGAGCTTCGCCAACCCGAAATCCAGTAGCTTGGCGCCGGTTTCCGTCAAGAAGATGTTGCCGGGCTTCAGGTCGCGATGCACGACGCCGTGGCGGTGTGCCCCCTCGAGTGCGTCCGCGATCTGAGTGGCGTAGCGGAGTGCGGTGTCGAATGGAATGGCGCCTTTCCGCACGATGCGCTCGGCGAGCGATTCGCCTTCGAGGTGCTCCATCACGAGGAAATCGGTGCCGTCGTGGCTGTCGAACTCGTAGAGCGTGCAGATATGAGGGTGGTTCAAGCTGGAGATGCTCTTCGCCTCTCGCTCGAACCGTTGCTTGAGCCCGGCGTCATCGGCAAGTCGCGACGGCAAGACTTTGATGGCGACCGTACGATCGATGCGCGTGTCCTTGGCTTTGTAGACCTCGCCCATCCCCCCGGCACCGATGGGCTCGAGGACCTCGTAGGCGCCGAGCCGGGTACGACTGGCAATGGCCAAGTCGTTCTCTCCTGGAGGGGTATTCTAGTGGAGGACAGAAAAAATGAGCATAGGAAAATCAGTGTTCTCGGTCAAGTGAGAAGGGCAAACGGGCGTGCTCGAGAGAGTCGTCGTACCAAGATGTTTTGTAGTTCGTCGGGCGTATCGTCCGTAGTAGTCGCTGTCGCTTGCGGGCTCGGTGGTCCTGGCGCGGCGGTACACCCGCCTCGCATTGTGATTACTTCGGCGGAGTGGGCTCGGCGCGCAGCCGGTGCGCTCGACGGTGTAGCTCCCGCCGGTAATCTTCCACGTCCCATCGATTCTCATGAGGTGGAACGCGGCCAGGACGAGCACGAGCATCCACATGACGTTTCCTCCTCAATCGTGGGAACCACGCACGTCGTAGCTATACAGCCGGTCCTGCTCCCGCAAATAGAGGCGGCCGCCCGTCACGACGGGGTGGGGCCAGCTGGGCTCGTCAACGTTGGGGATGCGGAAGGACCCGCATTCCTGGTATGCCGCTGGAGAGGCTTCGATCAACACGACGAGACCGTCCTGGTACCTGAAGTAGAGGTGCCCGTCGGCGTAGGCGATGGCGGCCGAGTTCCGCCCGTCGTTCCGGATGGGGCCCCAGGCCACTTCTCCGGTCTCGAAGCGCGTGCTCAAAGGCAGGCCGTTGTTGTGTCCCGTGCCGGTATAGAGGTGGCCTTCGTGGAGCACGATGCCCCCGTGATGGTTCTGAAACGTGCTCGCCTCGAGGAAGTAGACCTCGCGGGCGCTGACACCCTCGCCGCTCGCGGTGAGCTCGAGAAGCGCCGCCCCGGTTCCATATCCCGTCGAGCCGAATACGTGATCGCCGCTCACGATCGGGGTCGCGATATTGGCGACGTCGTTTGCAATCCGGTTGTATCCCCAGAGAAACGCGCCGTCTTCGGCTCGGATACCGACGAGCCCTCGTCCCATGAGCTGAACGTATTGCTTCACGCCGGCGGCGTGGGAGACGACCATCGAGGAGTACCCCGCACCGTCGTCGCCGTTGCCGCCGAGCTCGGGAATGGCGGCGCGCCAAATCTCGTCGCCGGTGAGCTTGTTCAGCGCCACGAGCGCCGCGTCGGGGGCACCCGGGGTGGCGACCACCCGGTCGCCGTCGACCAGAGGTGACTCCGTATAGCGCCAGTTGACGCCGGCGCGCGCCATCATGACGAAACCGCCGAAATCCTCGATGAGATTGCGGCGCCAAAGGACCTCGCCGGTCGCGGCGCGCAAGCACAGGAGGGTTCCCTCGGTGCCGAGAGCGTAGACACGATCGCCGTCCGTCGTCGGTGTGGATCGGGAGCCGGGATAGAGATCGCTATCGGCCCAGCTCGGTCCCACCGCCGTCTTCCAGAGGATCGATCCGTCGTCGTCGCTCAGCGCGAGGACGAACTGGGTGTCGCCGAAATCGCCCATGGTGAAGAGGCGGCCGCTCGCTTCCGAGACGCTCGAGAATCCCCGTCCCAGTCCTTCGGCCTGCCAGAGGAGCGGGGGTCCGCCTTCCGGCCACTCGTGGAGGAGACCGGTGTCGGTCGACTTGCCGTCCCGGTGGGGACCGCGCCACTGCGGCCAGTCGGCGTTTAC
>DASPGQ010000324.1 GCA_035620555.1 Vicinamibacteria bacterium | reverse complement strand
CGTAACAGGCCACCGCCTGGCAGCAGCTCGGGTTCGGATGAGACAGGCTCGAGTCCTCGATGGCGAGACGAGCAAGCGCTTCGTCTACCAGGTTATGACCCCAGATGCCGAGAGGTGCGCTCCTCATGAGGCTCCCGTTGGCCTTCGATCCGGAGCACCGGAGCTCGGCCGCTTGCTTCATGCACGAAGCATAGCCGTCCCGATCGCAAACGCCGCTCCAGTCGGCATCTCGAAAGGACCCGAGCGAGGCTCGAGTCGTCGTCCCGATGTCGAATGGCGACGAGTCGATCCATCGCGCGTAGGAACGCGCGACCGCCTCGATATCGAAGGCGTCGGAATCGGCCAGTGCGTCCGCCAAACACAAAGTGAGCTCCATGTCGTCGGTCACCTGGCCGGGAGCGACTCCGAGCACACCGCCTCCGGGCATTCTCATCGCGTGGTCGACCTGCCCGGGAGTTAGCGGTCCTTGCAGAAACTCGAGCGTCCCGCCGGCGGCGTCACCGACGGCGGCTCCGAGCAGGCAACCGATCGCGCGGTCCTCCAGGACTGTGGTATCGGGGCTCATCGTGCCAAGTATGAGAGATGGGGCCGAGCGATCCAAGTCACCACGGATGGTTTGCCGCCGGCGACGCGCCGGGCTAGACTCCCGTCGTCTCTGGGCTTCGAAGAAGGAGATTTCGATGAAGAGATTCGCTCTTTGGACGATTTGCCTTTTGCTCTTCGCTAGCGGCCTTCTGGCCGCCGAGCTCACTGTTGGAGATGCCGCTCCCGACTTCGCACTCGAGGGCACGGATGGAAAAACCCATCGTCTGTCGGAGCTGAAGGGACAGACGGTCGTGCTCGCCTGGTTCCCCAAAGCCTTTACCGCTGGCTGAACGGCCGAATGCAAGTCGCTCCGTGAGAGCGGCGACGAGATCCGGTCGTTCGATGTCACCTACTTCGCCGCGAGCTGCGATACGACGGCGACGAACAAAGAGTTCGCCCAGTCGCTCTCGCTCGACTATCCTCTCCTGAGCGACCCAGAGAAATCCGTGGCCAAGGCCTATGGCGTGGTGACGGCGGAGCGCGAGCTCCCGTACCGCTGGACGTTCTACATCGGCGGCGACGGCAAAATCCTCTACATCGACAAGGAAGTGAAAACCGGAACCGCGGGCGCCGACGTGGCGGCTCGCCTCAAAGCCCTGGGGGTTGCCGCGGCGAACGAGTAGAAGCGCCCTCGGAGAAAGGGCGCATTCACGGCGGTCAGAGCCCGTGGTCGTCCAAGAACTCGATGACTCTTTCCTTCCAATCGGGGTTCAGGATCGCGCCGACGTGATCCACACCGGCGGCAATCCATAACTCCTTAGGGCCGGAATGGGCGTCGAAGATGCGCCGCACGACCGGCTCGGGCATGCGCGAATCTTCGCCGTCGACGATCGCGAGAAGGGGAGCGTGAATGCGTTCGGCCGCGGAGACGCAGTCGATGGCGTCGGCGTCGAAACCGGCGATGAGCTCGGCGAATGCGATCGAAAGAGGGATCCAGGGCATCCAGGACGGAAGGCCGAAGAAGATGCGGGCGTGATGGGTCACGGTGTTGCGGTAGGTGTCGTAGGGCGCTTCCGCGATGACGGCACGGACGTCGCGCTCGTCGGCCGCCGCCAGGAGAACGGCGACCGCGCCCATGGAGTGGCCCATCAGAACGAAGCCCGCGCCACCGAGCTCGGCCTCCCGGAGGTACCGCAAGGCGGCGCGCACGTCCTTCCTTTCGCGACCTCCCAAGGTCGTACGGGACCCCTCGCTTCCGCCGTGAGCCCGAAGATCGAAGAGGAGAACGGTGTGGCCCCGGTCGACGAGCGGCCGAGCGTGCTCCAGATAGCTCTCGAGCGTGTCGCCGAGCCCGTGGACGACCACGAATGCCGCTTGGTCGTGACCACCTTTTCGGAGCCAGCCCCGAAGACGGAGACCCTCTGAGCCGAAGGAGACGATCTCGTAGCCCGCGGTCGGCGTCGTGGAAATAGGTGATCGGAGGGTGCTCGTCATCGCGTAAGCAAAGGCCAGCGGAACGCCGACGATCAGTGCTCCCCCGTAGAGCGCGATACGAAGCACGATGCCTTGCGCTCGTGTGCGGCCCAGGGTGATCACGTTCTTCCTCTTTATAAACTGCTCAGTGCCGTGGCGGGACCCGTGGTCGATCGGCCGCCACGGCTCGGGCCGCTTACGGCGCGGCAGGCGCGCCGTGCTCGCTCCGCTCGCGCAAGGTGGACCGATTTTCTCGTCACCCTGCTCTAATCGACACGAAGATCGGCAACGACGGCGCGATGATCGGAGCCGTCGAGCGGCACCACGCGGACCGTGATCGGCTCCACGCCGGGTGATACCCAGATGTGATCGATCCGCTCGAGGGGCAGAAACGCCGGCATGGTGGCACTCCAGCCGGAACCGCGGGTGGTCCAGGCGTCGGTGAGAAAGACACGAAGCGGGTCGAGCGATGGCATCCGAGCGGGCGTGTTGAAGTCGCCGGCGAGGATGATGCCTTGGGCGCCCGTGGTCTCGGCGGTGGACCGGATGAGCGAGGCGAGCCGATCGAATTGTCCGACCCGCAACCGATAGTTCTCGAGCGGGTTCGCCTCGAGCGGGTCGACGAGCTGGAGGACGGCGGCGGGAAGCATCAGGTGGACGTTCGCGACGAGTATTTTTCTGCCCCGCACGTCGACGAGAAGGAGCTGGGGCGCGGACCAGGGACCCACTTTTTCCGTCGGCAAGATTTCGGCGGGAAAGCGAGTGAGCGTTCCCGGATCCGGCGTCCCATACCAGTCGAACCCTTTCCACACGGACAGGGGCTTGGAGCTTTCCTGAACCAGCACGATGTCCGGCTTCAAGGATCGTACCGCATCCGCCCACTCCGCGTTTTCGGCTCCGATGTTCCACGAAACGACGCGAATCGTGTCCGAAGGGGACGAAGCCCTTGCGCCCACGTGGCCAGGCCAGTCGGTCGTAGCCAGCGTAAATCCCAGGAGAAACAGGAACGCCATCCGACTTCGGAGGAGGGCCACGGTGGGCAGAAGGAACAAGGCCCAAATGGCCGACGGCGCGATCGAAAGCCAGTCGCCCCAGAAAGTCTTGTCACCCACGAAGCCATAGACGCCGGTGAGGGCGGTGATGAAGAGACAAAACGCGACCACAGACGGATTTCTTCGCAAAGACACGTGTTCGCTCACTCTCGTGACTCTTGGACGGCCGGACCGCCGCCAACAATGGGGGGCAGACTCCATCCTGCCGAACCATCGCGAGAAAATCAACTGATTGACGAACCGGCTATTCGTCCGTCGGCACTGACCCGACGCGAGTAGTACCCGGAGCCAGTCGCGGTGGCACGCCTTGGATCGGCGGGCGAGCGGTCCCGCGGCGGCGTTTGCGTCCGCGTCGCCTATTGCGGCCTCGCGGCGTCTTCTTCAAGGGTTGTAGCGGTTTGAAGAAAGAATCCGGGCGTCTGGCGCCCCCCTGGCAGATGTCGCAGCGACCGCAGGCGTGGCCTGTGGGCACCCCAAAGTACTCGCGCAGCAGCTGCGCGCGGCAGCGATCGGTCGTCGCGTAGTTCGCCACCGAATCGAGCCGATGCGCGTCGCGATCGCGGAGGTGCGTGAGCCGCTGGATGAGGAGCCGGCTGTCGCGCTCGAGGGCCTCGGCGGATACCAGCGGCTTCACGATGCCCGCGCTCGTCAACGAGACGAGCCCGGCGTCCTCGAACACGGCGACGAGCGCCTGGCCAACGCGACGCGCGAGGCCCGCCGTCCCCGCCAAATCGGATAGGCTCGGCTCGCGGCCTTCCTCGATCCACGAGGTCAACGTGGAGGCGAGCCGGAGGAGCTGATCGGGACGGATGCGGCTTCTCGAGAGCAGGAACTCGTGGATCTGCCGGTCCTCAGGATCGTAGAGAAGCACACAATGGGCCGCGTTTCCGTCACGGCCCGCTCGTCCCGCCTCCTGAACATACTGTTCCAGCGAGGCGGGTGTCTGATAATGCATGATGTAGCGAATGTCCGGCTTGTCGATGCCGAGCCCGAAAGCGCTCGTCGCTACCATGATCACGCGACGGCCGCGGCGCATGAAGAGCTCTTGCTGTTCCCGCCGCTGCTTACCGGTCATCTTCCCGTGGTATCGCTGCACCGGAATGCGTAGTGTGGCGAGCGCTCCATAGACGGCGTCGACGTCCCGGGTCGTCGAGCAATAGATGATGCCGGGTCGTCCGAGGCGGAGCACCAGACGGCCCAGCGCTCGGAGACGGGCGGCACCGCTGCAGGGGATCACGTCGAACCGCAGGTTGGGTCGATCGGGGCTCTCGGCGACGATCAGCGGATCTTTCAGATTCAAGATGCGAACGAGATCCTTCCGGACCGCTTCGGTTGCCGTGGCCGTGAGCCCCAGCGTCGCGGTCGCGCCGTAACGGCCGAGGACTTCACCGAGCCGGAGATACGCGGGACGGAAATCGTGGCCCCACTCCGAGGAGGCGTGGGCTTCGTCGACGGCCACCAGCGAGATGCCGCTCCTGGTCAGGACGCGACTCATTTCATCCGAAGCTAGAGTCTCCGGCGTGGTCATCACGAGAAGCGAGCCACCGCGGCTGAGCCGTTCGAGCGCCTCTCGGCGAGCTTTGCCGCGAACGGTGCTATCGAGCCGCACCGTGGGGATCTTGCGGGCGATGAGCTTCTCGTACTGGTCTTGGAGGAGGGCCAGCAGGGGAGATACGACCACCACGGGCGCCTTCAGGAGCATCGACGGCACCTGGTAGCATGCCGACTTCCCGAATCCCGTTGGCAGGACGGCGAGCGCATCCTTGTGTTTCAAGACGTGCTCGATGATGCGGGTTTGCTGCGGCCTCAATACAGCGATGCCGAGGCGGTGTGCCGCTCGATCGATCGGGGAAGAGGGAACGTCCCTTCGCCGCGCGGATCGGGGTGGCTTTCTCGCCCCGGGACCGTCCGCCCGCGTGCGGCCGCGCCTGCGTCGCCTCCCGGTCCGTCGACCCGTCCCAACCGATTCCTTGGCCATCGACTCACTATGCTCCTTCGTGAAGAGCGACGTCATCATGTCTCCCTATATCGCCCGAAATCGATCGGAGCGCGACGAGCTTCGGCGGCCGCTAAGCGCGCACAGAAGCCCAACGACGTCACGCCAGCGCGTGCTTCAACGGCGCCCGCGCATCGAGCCTTCGGACTCCCTCTTCGAGGGCCGTCTCGTAGGCCACCTGATACTCCGCTTCAGTGATCCGGCGGTGGATCTCGGGGTAGCGCTCTGTCTTGTACGCGGGGTAGTACTGGTCCATCAAGTTCACATAAACATCGGGAGAGATTTCACGTACCAGGAAGCGCATGACGTCGCGGGTCCCGGCGACGTCCCCGGGCATCACCAGATGACGAACGAGGAGCCCGCGTTTTGCTAGACCGAGATCGTCGAGGACGAGATCGCCCACCTGGCGCTGCATCTCCTTCAGCCCTTCGCGCACGGCGTCGGGGTAGTTGTCCGCCTTCGAGTAGCGCTTCGCCATTTCCGGATCCCAGTATTTGAAATCCGGCATGTAGATGTCGACGATGCCGTCCAGGAGACGAAGGCTCTCGAGCGAATCGTATCCGCTCGTATTGTAGACGATTGGCAGCCTCAGGCCGCCGTCGATGGCGAAAGGAAGCGCCTCCACGATCTGGGGCACCACGTGCTCGGGAGTGACGAAGTTGATGTTGTGGCAACCCACCCGCTGGAGCTCGAGCATCATCGCCGCGAGCTCTTGGGGGCGGACTTCCTTGCCCGCCGGCTTCTGGCTGATGTCGTAGTTCTGGCAGAAGACGCACTTGAGGTTGCAGTCGGCGAAGAAGATGGTCCCCGACCCTCGGAAGCCGCGCAGGCAGTCCTCCTCCCCGAAGTGTGGAAAGTGACTCGCGACGATCGCATAGCGACCGGTTCGGCAAACCGCCCTCTGGTCGGAGAGGCGGTCGACGTCGCAGTCGCGCGGACAGACGCGGCAGGACTTCAGCATCTCCCGGCCGCGCTCGACACGACGGCGGAGCTCGCCGCTGGCGTGGCATTCGAGATAGGCGGGGGTGTAGCCCATGGGTCTATTCTACTTTCTGGTTTTCCCCCTGAACCAGGGCTCGGAAACGCTCCTCGTCTCGCAGTCTCTCCAATGCCGGCTCGACCCGGGCCCGGGCGACGGTGAGGCTCGGCCGTGAGGCCACTGCCTTCTCGAGGGACTCGAGGGCGTTCTCGACGTCGCCGCGCAGCGCGTAAGCGCAGGCGCCGTAGTAGCGGGTGAAAGGGTCGTCAGCACCGGTCCGCACCCGGCGCTCGAAGGCCTCGGTTGCCAGATCGAGGGCCGCGCGCCCGGAAGCGACGTCTCCCATGCGCAAGTACGCTTCTCCGATGCGTTGATGGAGCTCGATGAAGACGCGCCCACGAAGCGCATGGTTCATGCGGGTAAGGAAGTCGCGCTCCTTCTCGAACTGGTGAACGGCTTCCTGGTAACGCCCCTGGAGCGCGAAGACCTGTCCGAGCCTCATGTAGGCCCCGACGATGACCTGCCCCTCGCGCCCCGACAGGAACTCTTCCTGAAGGACGACGGCCCGCCACGCCGCCGCCTCGGCCCGAGTCGTGTCGCCGAGAAGCGCCGTACAGTGTGCGAGCTGGAGCGCGGCCCAGCCGGACTGCGGGTCCAATTGGAGCGCCTTCTCGAAGAACTCGGCAGCTCGGGCGAAGTCGCCGCGGCCGATGAAGTGGATGCGGCCGAGCGTCTGATAGCCGGATGCCGCCGAGGGATCCAGCGCGAGCGCGCGCTCGACCGCCGCGACCGCCTCGTCCTCGCGTCCCACCGCGAGGAGGGCGACGGCGCGGGCACGATGGGCCTGAGCGAAGGTGGGACGAAGCGCCAGAGCGCGTTCCAGACTCGAGAGCGCGCGCCCATAGAGATCGGGCATGCTGAGATACTCCGCCTTGAGCT
>DASPGQ010000323.1 GCA_035620555.1 Vicinamibacteria bacterium | reverse complement strand
GAGATCCAAAAGCTCGGGCTTGTAGTCGAAGTAGTGCACTTTCGCATGCCGCCGGGACGCGGCCTCTTCGTCCAGGAGCAAGCCGCTCGTGTCGTCCCGCCCGAGCACGACCTCCCCGAAAGGTGGCACGCGGATGGTTCTCGGCCCGCCCGGTCCAGACACCTGGTAAAGCGTGAGTCGCTCCACCTGCGCAATCGACATGACTTTCGCCATGTCCACCAGCTGGGTGGGCCTCTTGTCTTGTGAAGCCATTTTTTCTTTTGATGATCTCACATTTCCGCGGGTAGGGCCACACGGAACGGCGTCCTGCGCGTGGGAATTTCCCTACTCTGTCGCGCGCGGGATCGCGGCGGCAGGCCAGGTTAGACCGGCTTCGGGCATGGCACTGCTCTTGCTAGAACACCCGGCGGAGGGAACGATGATCTGTCCCGCGTGCAAAAAGAACCAGCCGATGGCCTTTCGCTGCAAGAGCTGCGGTGCGGAGTTGATGCGGAATCGCTATCGCCCGTCCTCGACTCTTTCATCCGGTCCCGGGTTGCCCGCGCTGAGCGCGCCCGGCGTCGGATCGGTCGGAACAGACCTGTCGGTTGCCGGCGACAATCCGTACGCGACCCCGCAAGCCCGAGCGCTTGCCAGTGCATCACCCTCCGATGCGAGCGGGCTCCTGGCTTCCAGAGGGGCGCGCCTCGCGGCGGTCTTGCTGGACAGCATCCTGGCGATCCTGGTCCTGATTCCGCTATTCGTTTCCATCGTAGTCTGGGCGCCATCGAGCGAGCCCTCGCCCATCGGCCTCGTCATGCTCATCGGCTCGGCGCTCGCCTTTCTCGCCTTTGTCATCTATCAGTTTCGGCTGCTCCTCCGGGACGGCCAGACCATCGGAAAACGCGTCATGAAAATCCGCATCGTCGATTATCAGAACGGGACGGTTCCATCCGCGGGAAAGATCATCGGCATGCGGTACTTCGTCAATGGGATCCTGGGAAACATCCCTCTGTACCCGATCGTGGATCACCTCCTCATCTTCGGTGAGGAGCGCCGCTGCGTTCACGACTTTCTTGCGGGTACCAAGGTCGTACAGGTCTGATTCTTTTCCGAGTTCGCTTCAGTTAAGGGGACGGGGAGATGAGGAAGATGGGCGGATGAAGACCGCGTCTTCATCCGCCCATCAGCCAGTCCTTTCGGACGTCATCTATCTCGAGACGCCCGAGAACGTCCGCCTGGCATTTCGCCTCGCGGGCCCAGCAACGCGGTTGGGTGCCTACCTCGTGGACCTCGCCATTCGGGCCACCGTACTCTATGGAATCGCGCTCTCGAGCTCCCTCGTGTTCTCTCCGCTCGCCCTGAGCGGGTTTCCCATCGGCGTCACCCTGGTAGCGAGCTTCGTTCTCGAGTGGGGCTACGGATGTCTCTTCGAGACTCATTGGAACGGACAGACGCCGGGAAAGCGAATCTTCCGACTCCGCGTCATCAAGACCGAAGGTTATGCCATCGGTTTCCATGACGCGATGATTCGCAATCTCCTTCGAGCCGCCGACTTCGCCCCCCTCTTCTACGGAGCGGGATTCCTCGCCGCGGCATCGAATCCGCGCATGCAGCGAATCGGCGACCTCGTGGCAGGAACGATGGTGGTGCGCGAGCCACGAGACGATCTCGGGACGGAGCCCGCGGGCCTGTCGACGATTCCTCCGATAGCCCTCGAGAGCTTCCGAGATCGCTATCGCGTCTCGGAGAGGACGCGGGAGCACATCGAGAATCTCTTTCGACGCCGGTTCGAGCTGGCGTCCGAGAGAGTGGACGAAATCGCATCGATTCTCGCCGCCCCGCTGGGCGCGAAGCTCGCGTCGAGCGAAGATCGAACCTTTGCCCGCCGGCATCCGGCAGACTTCCTTTTCCGGGTCCTTGGCGCTTACCGAGACGCGCACCCATGAACAAGGCGACTTTCTTGAAGGAGCGTCGCCCCGCCTGGGAGCGATTCCAGAAGCTGCTCGAGCGCGTCGAGTCCAGGGGTGGTCCAAAGCTCGAACCGGACGATGTTTTCGCGTTCTCCGAGCTTTTTCGCGCGCTGTGCTACGACCTTTCGCAGGTGCGGTCCCGCGATTGGGGCTCCTCTCTCGAGCGGTTCCTGAACGATCTCGT
The DNA here is from genome assembly GCA_035620555.1 of Vicinamibacteria bacterium. Classification (NCBI taxonomy): domain Bacteria; kingdom Pseudomonadati; phylum Acidobacteriota; class Vicinamibacteria; species Vicinamibacteria bacterium. The sequence goes on along the minus strand of DASPGQ010000323.1, from coordinate 6,998 downwards.
GGTCCGCGGCCACGCTGCCTTCTACCGGAGGTCGGATCGCTCCCGGGGTCGGATCCTGCGCTTCTTCACCCATTCCTTCCCCTCCCGATTGCGCGAGAACCATGCGTTCTTGTGGGCGTCCATCGCCCTGTTCACCGCGCCGCTCGCGGTCTCCTGGATCGTGGTCGCCTCGGACCCGAGCCTCGCCCGAAGAGTCCTTCCCGGATCCGCACTCTACACGATGGAGCAGATGTACTCGGGCGATTTGGACGAGGCCGGACGGCAGGATGCCGCCATGGCCGGTTTCTACGTGCGCCACAACATCTCGATCGCCTTCCAATGCTTCGCCCTCGGGGTCTTTCTCGGCGTGGGTACGGTCTACGTTCTGCTGTCCAATGGAATTCAGCTCGGCACGGTGTCGGGATACATCGTCGGCAACGGACATGCGGAGCGCTTTCTCGGATTCGTGTCCGGTCACAGCTCATTCGAGCTCTCGGCCATCGTCGTCGCCGGCACCGCCGGCCTCATTCTCGGCCATGCGATCGTTGCCCCGGGGAGCTTCTCTCGAGGGGAAGCGTTGCGCCGCCGAGGTCGCGTCGCGGTGGAGATCGCGCTCGGCTCGGCGGCCATGCTTTTCGTGGCTGCCCTCATCGAGGGCTTCTGGTCCGCCCAGCCTTTGCCGGCGCCGATCAAGTACGTGGTGGCGGGGGTCTTCTGGATCGCGGTAATCAGCTATCTTGCCCTCTCTGGGCGCCGAGAGCCACGCGAATGAGACTCGAAGCGGCGACCCTTCCACTCGAGCCTCGGCCGGTTGGCGTTTGTATCGACCTCGCGATTCTGTTCTACCGGCAGCACGCGGGGAAGCTCGTCGCGCTCTCGGCGATCTTCGGCGCCGTGCCGGTCACGGTGGGTGCCCTTCGCGCCGCAAACGGCGACGGCTGGATTTGGACCGCCCTGCTCTTCTTCTACGGATCGTCTTTCCTCGGCGCCGCGATCGTCGCCGGTGCCGGCCATCACGTGTTCGGAGAACCGTTCACTCTGACGAACGCGCTAGGACAGTTCTATCGCAGGATGGGGAGCTTGCTGATCCTGCTCCCCCTCGCCCGTACGCTGCTCGCCCTGGTCGGCATCATGTGCTGGGGAATACCATTCATCCCTCTCGGTGTCCGAAACGGGTTTCTCGCCGAAGTCCTGATACTCGAGCAGCTAAAGGGTGCGCGCGCCTGGCGACGGCTCCAGGAGATACTGAAGAGCTCTTTCCTCGACGCCTGCGCACGCTACACCGCGATTCTGTCCTTTTCCGCCATCGTCGGCGCCGCGATGTTTCTTCTCGTCGATATCGCTTGCGACGCACTCTTTGGCGTCCCGATTCTCGTGGCCAAGGTCTCCTGGGCCATGGCCTTCCAAGATATCTCGAACCTCGTCGCTTACGATCCTCTCCTCGTGGCGACCCTCGCGTCGATCTTCTGGCTCGTCTATCCGCTCGCACGGCTGGCCTGGTTCTTCTGCTATCTGGATTCTCGGATCCGCAAGGAGGGCTGGGATGTCGAGATCGATTTCCGACTGGAAGCTCGGAGGATCGCCTGAGGTGCGCCGCCCACTCGACTTCGTTCTTTTGCTTTGCGGCCTGCTCGCCTTCGACGCGGCAACCGGAGCTCCTCAGGAAGAAATCGGCGGCTCCGGCTACGAGAACCGGGACGGGGGAACGGTCGAGAACAAGGTTGCCGAGATTCTCTCCCGCCCGGAATTCGAGAGACTCCGTGACGAGCCGAAGCCGGATCGGCCTCTCCGGGAACGTGGATGGCTCGCGCGTTTCATCGACTGGCTGGAAGCGTGGCTGAGTCGGGAGAACCGCAGCACGTCTCCGGCGTTCGCGCTCCCGGGATTCGAGTTTTTGATCTACGCAGCGGCGGCACTCGGAGTAGGACTCGTCCTGGCAATGATGGTGAAGGCCATCGCCTCGGGATCGCGTTCCGGCAAGATCGAGCCCTCACGACCATCGCCGTCGTCCGGCGTTCGCTCGTTTGTCGCACCCGGTGAGATCGCGCCGGAGGAGTACTGGCGGCGGGCGATAGCCCATGGAGAGCGGGGACGCTATCGCGAGGCGATTCGTGAGATCCTGTTCGGGGCGATGAGCTCGATCGAGAGGCGTGGACTGATCCGTTTCCGAAAAGGGCTCACGAACCGCGACTACCGTCTTGCCGTGAGAGGAACGTCGCGCGAATCCTTTGCCCTCATCGCCACCGCGTTCGAGATCGTCGCCTTCGGAAGGAGAGAGCCGACACTCGAGAGCTATCGCGCTTGTTGCCAGGAGTTCGAGAAGAGCTTTCGGGCGGAGGAAACGGGTTGATGCGGACCGATTGGCTCTGGGGCGCCCCGATACTCGCGGTCCTGCTCGCGGCGGCGAGCATCCTTCCCATTCCGAAGAGACCCGAGCCGGGCGATTCGTTCGGCGAAGAAGCGGGCGGCAAGCGGGCTTTCTTTCTGCTCGCCTCGGAACTACTGCCCGACGTTCGGCGCAGCTCGAGCTCGCTGGTACCCCAGGACGAGGAAGCGGATACGCTCGTGCTGCTCGGTCCCGCGCGCTATCCCGACCGAGCACAATGGCAGTCGCTCCACGATTGGGTCGCCTCCGGCAAAGCCCTCGTTTTCGCCGCGCGATGGCAGGACCCCAGCGTCCGTCTCGAGCCTTTCGGAATCGATATTTCCCCCTTGGTCGGAGGGCGCGCGGAAGCCGTCGTGGAGACCGAGCTCGTCCCGGTGGACGAGCTGGAATGGCGCTCGCTCGGCCAGGTGCGTACGTCGTCGGAGTCCGCCTCGGTCGACCTGCTGTACGGCGGGACGACACAGATCGTCAGACAGCCCGTTGGCGACGGGGTCATCGTCGTCCTGGCGAGCGACTTCGTCTTCTCCAACCGCTCCTTGACTCTGGGAAACAACGGCTTGCTGGCTTTTCGCGTGCTCGAGTCCGTAGCGCCGGCTGGCCGGATCTACTTCGACGAGGTATTGAACGAGGCGGGACGCCCCGAAGTGGTCGGGGTCCTGCTGGAACCGCCTCTGCGCCTTCTGACCCTGCAGGTGGTCATCGTAGTGCTCTTGTTCGGGTGGATGGCGAACCGGCGATTCGGGCCGATCAAGACCGAAGAGGTCTCCGCTCGGAGGAGCCTCGTCGAGCATGCCGAGGCTCTCGGCGGCCTGCACTTCAAAGCCGGAACGACCGCGCCTTTGCTCGCCTCTTACCTCGAGTTCTTCCGGCGCGAGCTCGCATCGACCTCTTCTCCCGAGGCCCTCGACCGGGCCACCCGGGCTGCCAAGAGCCAAAACCTCGACCGCGCGCGCGTGGCTTCTTTCGTGCAGAGCCTCGCCCGACTGCGTTCCGTTTAAGAATCATTGAAAGGAGACTGGATGGAGCAACCCATCACGGCCGAGATGACGCTCGATCGAGCTCGCGGCCTCTTCGACGCGACTCGCGACGAAGTCAGCAAGGTGATCGTGGGACAGGAACGTCTCATCGAGGGCGTCCTCGTCGCGTTGTTCTCCGAGGGCAGCGTGCTGCTCGAAGGCGCTCCGGGATTGGGCAAGACGCTTCTCGTCAACGTGCTCGCAAAATGCGTCTCCTGCCATTTCCGCCGCATACAGTTCACTCCCGACTTGATGCCTTCGGATCTGACGGGACACAGCGTGTTCGATTCGAGGGAAGGAGCGTTTCACTTCAAGCCCGGTCCGGTCTTCACGAATCTTCTGCTGACCGACGAGATCAACCGATCGCCTCCCAAGACCCAGTCGGCGCTCCTCGAGGTCATGCAGGAACGGCAAGTCACCGTGGACGGGAAGACCTACCGATTGAGACGCCCGTTTCTCGTCCTGGCGACGCAGAATCCGCTCGAGCACGAGGGGACCTACCCGCTCCCCGAGGCTCAGGTCGACCGCTTCATGTTCAAGCTTCTGGTGGATTACCCGTCCACCGAGGAAGAATGCGAGATCCTGGGACACTATGCGAATGGCCGCGACCCGAGAGATTTGTCGGGATTCGACGTGCGGAGGGTCATGAAGGCGGAGGATGTCACATCGATTCAGCAGGCGACCCGGGGGGTCATCGTCGAGCCGGAGATCGTGCGTTACATCACCGAGATCGTGGCGAGCACTCGTCGCTGGCATTCGGTGCAGGTGGGCTCGAGCCCGCGCGGCAGCGTGAACCTCCTTCTAGCCTCCCGGGTGCTCGCCGCGTGCCGGGGGCGGAACTTCGTCGTACCCGACGACGTCAAGGAGTTGGCCCCCTGGGTCCTGAGGCATCGCTTGATTCTTCGTTCGGAAGCCGAGATTGAAGGTGAGAGCGCGGACGGCGTTCTCTCGCAGATCCTCGATTCCGTCGCTGCCCCCCGATCGTGATACCCCGGCCACGCCTCATCCTCGCCGTCGCCTTCGTCGGGGTGGTATTCGTCGCCGGCGTCTGGGTCGAGTGGCTTCTGACGGTGGGCCTTCTCGCCAACGGGCTCGTGGGCCTCGTCGCTCTCGTCGATTACGCCAGGACGAGGCGACCTCACCTCATCGCGATCGACCGCGATGTCTCGGAGGTCTTGAGCGTCGGAGCGCCGAACCGAGTCGTACTGAGGCTCACGAACCGATCGAGCTCGCCGCTCCTCGTGGAGCTGACCGACGAGCCTCCGTCACCCTGCCGCATGGAAGGCTTGCCAACGAAGGCCGAGCTTCCTCCCCGCCGCGAGGTCGAGGTGTCCTACCATCTCATCCCCGCTCGCCGAGGGCCGAATCGATTCGATTTCGTGCATTTCCGTTACCAGAGTCCCATCGGCCTCTGGACCCGAGTCGTGAAGCGGGCGCTCGTTGCCGAGGTTCGCATCTACCCCGATATCCGGACGGTTCGACGTTTCGATCTTCTCGCCCGCAGGAACCGGCTGGCGGAGATGGGACTAAAGGTCTGGCGCCTGCGCGGCCGAGAGGGCGAGTTCGAAAGGCTCCGGGAGTACCGGAGAGAAGACGAGATGCGTCAGATCGACTGGCGGGCGACGGCAAAGCACGGAAAGCTCATCAGCCGGGAATACACGACCGAGCGCAATCAGAACGTCGTTCTCCTGCTCGATTGTGGTCGGACGATGCTGAATGAGACCGAAGGCATTTCCCATCTCGACCGGGCGCTGAACGCCGCGATCATCCTGAGCTACATTGCTCTCGGCCAGGGCGACAACATCTCCCTCGTGGCCTTCTCCAATCGAATCGAGCGTCTCGTGGGACCGGTACGAGGCAAGGCCGCGGTCCAGACGCTCATCCGGCAGACCTACGACCTCGCTCCCCGGCTCGAAGCCTCGGATTACGCACTCGCGTGTGAGGATCTCGCCCGCCGCCAGAAGAAGCGCGCCCTCGTCCTGCTGATTACCTACGCGCTCGACGAGCGGCACCTCGAGACCCTGGGTCGATACCTGCGAGGCATCGTCTCCTCACACCTGTTTCTCCTGGTCCTGCTCAAAGATCTACCCCTGGTCGAGGCCGCCGAACGCATGCCCCGGACCGATCTCGAGGCCTATCGAGCGGCCGCGGCGACCGAGATGCTCAACGCCCAGGAACGCCGCATCGCGGCGCTCCGGGCGTCGGGGATTCACGTCACCGAGGTCGTACCCGGGGAGCTCACTGCCGTAGCGATCAACCAGTACCTCGACGTTAAATCGCGTCAGCTGTTATGAATTCTCTCAGAACGGGGATATGCGGAACCCCTCCACGAGAAGCATCAGCGTGTACTGGCCGAACGAGGCCGGTGCTGGCTGATCGTCGAAAGAACCATCACCCCAGACGCTCACGCCTCCCGAGGTGCCGATGCCGCCGCTCTGCGTGACGTAGAGATTTCCATCGCGCACGAAGAGCCCCTGAACCATGACGTCGCCCAGCGAAGCTTGCCCGGTGCCCGGCTGCGTGACGTCGAGGTCGAACTCGGGAAGCCCGCTCTCGATCCCGACGGCGTAGAGTGTGCTCGAAAAGTTGAACTCGCACAGCGTGGTATCGAGGGTCTCGCTGGTGGCGGCGAAGAACACGACCGGTGGGGCCGGATCCCCGATCGTTCCTGCCGTCACTGCGGGAACGAGCATGCGCTCCCCGGGATTGAAGATCTGCTCGAAGGACGGAGTGTCGCCCGGGAGAAACTGCGTTCGATTCTGCCCGTCGGCATCGGTGTCGATCCAGGTGCGGAACTTGAATCCCTCGGCGGGCTCGGGCGCCCGGCGATCCCCACCCGATCCGGCCATGACGAACACCCGATTCGGCGTGAAGGGATCATTCATCAGAGTGACCGCCGCCGTAATCGGATGCGCCGGTCCCATTGCCGCGAACACGTTCAGGGTCCAGTTCGTCGGGTCGGTGTCCGAGGTATCGAGCTTGAGGACGCGGCCTTGCAGGTCGGGAATATAAACGCGGGTCACGAAGTCCTTGCTGTCAGCCACGTCCTCCCGATGAGGGATGAAGACCGTCGGCGAAGCGACGAGGCCGTTCTTCGCTATGACGGCCGCCGGGTCCGTGGCCACCGGAGTCTGGTTTCGATAATAGATGGCCCCGTCCTCGGCCTGGAAAGCGAAGAGGAACTCTCCCTCCCGGGCGGCGTTGACGCACCCATAGCCGCCGCCGGCGAAGACGAGCCATTGGTCGACCTCGGTGTCGTCGGGACTCGCGACGCCTCGGGTGTCGACGTTGCCGAACGCGGGAATGGACCAGGTCTCTCCGAGCCCGTCAATACGAGGATCGGATTCCACGAAAGGGCCCTCGCGGTTGCCGACGTTCCAGCGCAGGGCGAGGCTCGCCGGGTCGTCGGGAGCAGTGGTGACATCCAGGAGCGTGAGGAAGCGTCCTCCTCGACCGCGGCCGAAAGCAAGCAGTGTGTGCCACGCGTCGTCCCCCCGCTGGGTTCCCGCGCCGACGTCCGAGCGAAGAAAGACATCGGCAACGACGGGCGGGCTCGCGAGAATGAACTTGTGGTTGAGGACGTTGTTGTTGTCGGTCACGACGTCGCGCACGAAATC
>DASPGQ010000322.1 GCA_035620555.1 Vicinamibacteria bacterium | reverse complement strand
CGAAGGCGATGAGGGAGACCGGCGTGCCGGCTCAGCCGTCGGCCCACCCCATCCTGAAGACCGTGGCTCCGGTCATCGCCTCGGCCCGCCATGTGCGGATTCATGATGATCGCATCCGGGACGTCGCGAGCTGGATGGCGTACGAGGAGCTCCCCTGGCCCGACTTTCGCTCGCCCATCCAGCCGGAGGGAAACGACGCGGATACCATGGACTTCATCTTCCTCACCTCGACCATCAACTTCGCCTTCACCGACTTCGAAGAGCACGTGATGTTCCGGGTGGACTACGCCGGGGCGGAGCGGTCGGATTCGGACGCGATGGTGGCCTGCTTGAAGCGGGCTTTCGATCGGGGCATCCCGATCCTCGAGGGCAGCTACCTGGCCGAAGTCCGAAAGGCCGATCTCGAGGAAATCTTTCGCGGCAACATCATCATGCCGATGCTCGACGAGAGGCTCGCCATCTTCCATGAGGTGGGACGCGTTCTCGAGGAACGGTACGAGGGCAGATTTCACAAATTCGTTCAAGGGGGACCGCAGCGTCTCTACGCTCGAGGGGAAGGGGTTCTCGAACGCCTCCTCGCGGAGTTCCCCTCCTTCCGCGACGAGAGCGACTACCGGGGCCACCGGGTCTCGTTCCAGAAGCGGGCGCAGCTCTTGTTCTGGAACCTCCACGCCCGCTTTCGCCACGGAGGCTTCTTCCGACTCGAGGACGCACAGGAGCTGACCGTTTTCGCGGACTACATCGTACCGGTGGCACTCCGGCTCCTCGGGATCACTTCCTATAGCCATGAACTGGAACAGGCGATCAACTCCTACCGAATCATCCCCGTCCACAGCGAAGAGGAAGTCGAGATCCGCGCCTTCACTCTCTGGGGGATGCACCTTCTCACGAAGGCGTTGAACGCCCTTCGCCCTCCCGATCGGCAGATCATCGAGCCAGTGGTGGACGGCCGCATCTGGACCCACTACCACACCACGCACTGGCCACATCACCTTACCGTGACCACCGCCTACTGAGAGCTCGAATGCGATTGAAGGAATTCCTCCTCGTCGCGACCGTGGTCGCCATCCCCGGGTCCTCGAACGCGAGAGCGGCGCAGACGATCAAGGTCCTCGCCGACCAGGACAGCGCCGGGCCGCACGGCACCAACTTCCTCTCGCTCCTCATGCTCCTGATGTCGTCCGACGTGGAGCTTCTCGGGATCACGACGGTGAGCGGCGACCAGTGGGTGAAGCCGGCGACGGTCTTCGCGCTCCACGCTCTCGAGCTCACCGGCCGGCTCGACGTCCCCGTGGTCGCGGGCGCCGAGATGCCTCTTCTCAACCGCGGGAGCCTCGTCGAGGGAAGGGAATTGCTTTACGGCTCTCATCCTTCGTGGCACGGCTCCTTCAATCCCGATGCGCCGCCCCCGAGCCGCACCTGGGATCCGCCGGGCGGGCCGCCGAAGCTGAAGGCACGTCCCGGCCACGCCGCCGACTTCATCATCGAGACCCTGCGCGCCCACCCGGGTGAGGTCGTCCTCTATTGCGCGGGTCCTCTCACGAACCTCGCCCTCGCCGTTCGCCTGGCACCGGACATCGTCGGCCTCGCCCGCTCGATCCACATCATGGGGGGAAGCCGCGGGGGAGGATTCGAGCTCAACTGGTGGTGGGATCCCGAGGCGGCCGCGATCGTGATGCGCGAGCCCTGGAAGGAGATCCTCGTCACGACCGGCGAGCTGGGCTTCGAGGTGTGGTCCGACGAGACCATGATGCGCGCCATCGCGGAATCCGGAGGGCGACTCGCGAAGCACTTCCGGGAACTGTACGTCGAATATGAAAGCCCGGATGACAACACGCAGTGGTCGGCGATGTGGGACGAGCTTTCCGTCGCGGCGCTCCTGGATCCGAGCGTGATTCTGAAGTCCGAAACGCTCTACCTCGACGCCGTCATCCAGCAAGGACCCAAGTACGGTCACAGCCTCGTCTGGAGGAAGCCAGACGAGCCCCTGAGCTTCTTTCTCGCCTATAGCGGCCCCGACCCCGTGGACCTCTCGAAGTGGCGCTCGCACCTCGAGCCGCCCGTAGGCCTCCACCCCGCGCGGGTCTACGTCGAAGCGGACATTCCCAGGTTCCGGGAGCTCTTCGTCGATCTCATCTCCCGGTAGGCCAGAAGCCGGGAGGCCTCTCGGACAAGACTCCGAAGAGTGCGATGGGGACACTCGTCACGAACCGCCTGCGAGTGGTCATCGAGACCTCCGTTGTTAGGGCCGGCTCAAGAGCTCCACGTAGAGCTTCTCGAACCGCGCGACGTCGATGTCGGTCTGGACACGCCAGGTCTTCTTCGCCCAGGAGGGGCCGCCCTGGTCCTTCCTCCACCACACCGTCTTTCCGTAGTTCGGTCCAAAGCCCCAATCGACGTCGACGAAGAGCTCCTCGGTCTTGGTGATGATCGAGGGGTCGATGATGGCGGCGGCCGCGAGCTCGTCCCACATGAAGTTGAAGAGGTCCTCGTTTCCGCTCGCGTAGGCTTCCTTCACGTAGCGGGCGAGCGGGGTGTCCGCCTTGGCGACGGCATCGATCAGCTCCTGGCGCACGAAGGTCTTGTGACAGACGTCGATGGGAGTGAGCTCCCGCTCGTTCCAGTCGGTGCGCATGTGGATTCCCGCCGCTTCCGCGTCCCACCAGAAATTGAACTTCTCGTTCACGTGAATGGCGCCGCCCATGGTGTAGACCTTCTTGATCTTGGGAACGATGTCGGGGGCGAGCTTCACCGCGAGAGCGACGTTCGTCATGGGCCCCGCCGTGTAGAGGACGAGCTCCCCCGGGTACTTCCTCGCCATCTCGATGAGGAGCTCGGCGGCGTGCATGGGAACGGGCTTGATGGATGGGGGTCCGCCGGGAGCGGGAGGGATCGTTCCCGAGGGTGGAACGAGCTTTCCCCAGTTGCCGTACCATCCGTCGCCGGGCTTCGGACCCCAGAGCGCGTGTCGCATCTTCATCGAATCGCCCGTCTGGAGAAGAGGCTCCGCCGCGCCAGCCGCGACGGGAACGTTCGGCTTTCCGCTCACTTCCGCGATCTTGAGCGTGTGATAGAGCGCCTGGTCGAGCCAGGCGTCTCCGGCGATTACCCCGATTCCGACCACCTCGACGTTGGGCGCCTTGAGGAGCATCGCGATCGAGATCGAGTCGGTTCCCCCCGGGCCGGAGGTGTCCTGGTCGATGAACACCTTCGTGGTCTGCGCGAATGCGGGAATCGGGAGAAAAGCGAGTAGAGCGGCGAGGGCAGATTTTCGGTTCAACATGGGTAGCTCCTATTTCCTCATGAGATCGTAGAAGACCTCCATGAACCGCGGCGTGTCGAGGTCGAGGAGCACCGTCGCTTTTCCGACACCCTCGGGTGGCCGCCTCTCGGAGTCCCAGTAGAGCGTCTGCCCGTAGTGGGCGCCGTGGTCGACCTCGACGTCGAGGAAGATCTCCTCCGAGCGCCTCACGACCTCGGGCTCGAGGAGGGCGAGAATCGCGATCTGGTCGTACATGAGAGGGGTCACGGGATGAGCGGCCACTCTCCCGACGTGGGCGGACTCGAAGTAGCGACCAATCGGTGATTCGATTTCGGCGAGAGAGCGAGCGGCCTCGAGGGTGAACGGCGCCTGTTCCGCAATGTTGATGGGAGTCAGGGTCACCCGCCGCCAATCCGCCCGAAGCGTGATGCGCGCCGCCTCGGGGTCCATCCAGAAGTTGAACTCGGGGAGCCTCCCGATTCCGCCGCCCATGACGACGAGCTCGCGGGCGAGCGACGCGACCTCTGGATCCTTCGCGAGAGCGAGGGCGACGTTCGTGAGCGGGCCGATGGCCGCGACGAAGACCTCGCCCGGACGGCTTCGGATCGTCTCGATGAGGAAGTCGGCGGCGTGTTTCTCGCGGGGGCGGATGGATGCGAGAACGCCGTCGGGGGGAACGACGTCGTCGCGACCCGGTCCTCCCTCGCGCCAGGCGCCCTTGTAGCCGCCGTCGCTCGTCTCGCCATAGACCTTTTCGCGGCGGATCATCTCCTCCTGGCTCGTGACGAGGGGCCTCTCCGAGCCGGCGAAGACGGGGATCTCGGGTCTTCCGGCGATCTCGAGGAGCCGGAGGACGTTTGCGACTTCCTGCTTCAGCCAATCGTTACCGGTCACGACCGTGATGCCGAGGAGCTCGACCTTCTCCGACTGGAGGAGAGCGAGAAGCGCCATGGCGTCGTCGCTCGCGAAGCCGCAGTCGGTGTCGACGATGACGGGAATCGCCGCAGCGAGAACGAGAGCGGAGAACATCAGGAGCGGGCTCGCCACTCCCGATTGAACTGGGCGCGCTTGATGAAAGACTTCTGGGTGCCGATGGCGGTGGTGGAGATGCCGGCGTAGAGGTTCGCGCGCCGGATGGCCTCGCGCTCCGGATGACCCTCGGCGAGGAATACGGCGAAGCTTCCGATGAATGCGTCTCCCGCCCCCGTGGAATCCTTGGCGGTGACCGGGAACGCGGGGATGAGCTCCATCGCCTCGCGTGTCGCGAGAAGAGCGCCACGTTCCCCCAGGGTGAGGATCACCCGGGAGAGCCCCTGATCGAGCAGGTACCGGGCGCAGGCTTTCGCTTCCTCGACGGTCTTCACCGGCTTTCCCGTGATCGTCTCGGCCTCGCTCTCGTTCGGGATGACGTAGTCGGCGGGCGCAAGCCGCTTCAGGTCCGCGGGAGCAGCCGGGGCCGGGTTCACGATCGTGCGCACGCCGTACTTCTTCCCGAGGCGAACGGTGTGATAGACGGTCTCGAGAGGGATCTCGAACTGCAGGACGATGACGTCCGCTCGCTTCAGAAGGCTCGCGGCCTCATCGACTGCCTTCGGCGTCACCCGGTCGTTTGCTCCCTTGACGACGAAGATGCGGTTCTGGCCGCTCGGGTCGACGAAGATCGGGGCCACGCCGCTCGAGACGCCTTTGACCATCTTCACGTGGCGCGCGCCGATGCCGAGGGCCTTGAAGTTCTTGACCGTCGGGGGGCCGAATAGATCGTCGCCGACGCGCGCCACCATGTGCGCCTCGGCGCCGCAGTAGGCGGCCGCCACGGCCTGGTTCGCCCCTTTGCCCCCGAACCCGAGGTCGAAGTGATCTCCGAAAATGGTCTCCCCGGGGCGCGGGAACTTGTCCGTGAATGTGGTGAGGTCGATGTTGGCGCTTCCGACGACGACGACGCGGGGTTTTCTTGCCATAGAAGACCTACGAGGCAGATGCGAGCGCGATGATCGCGCCGATGTAGAAAACGAACATCAGGGCGAGGTTGCGCTTCGACTTCGCGCTCGCTCCCTCGAACTCTTTCCAGACGAGGACGCCCCACAGCGCCGCCACCATGGGAGCGCTCTGGCCGATGGCGTAAGAGATGGCGAACCCGACGCGGCTTCCCGCGATGAGGTTGAACGCGGTCCCCGTGCTCCAGATGGCTCCTCCCAGAAGTCCCAGGATGTGCCACTGGACTCCACCCTGCGTGTACCCGGACATCGAGACGGGCTCACCCGCGAGGGGATTCTTCATGAAATAGAGGTTGAAGGGGATGGTCGAGAGGAGCGCGGCGAGCGTGAAGAACACGGTCGAGGTGTAGGGGGTGAGCTGCCCTTCGCCCGGCGCCATGGCCACGGTCGTGAAGCGCACCCAGCTTCCCATCAGGAGACCACTGATGATGCAGATCCAGAGCCCTCGCCCGGTAACCTTCACCTTGCCTCCGCCAAGCTCCTTGTACGCGAGGGCATCGGCGATGATGGCGGCAACGGCGAGAGCGACGCCGAGAGCGATGAGGCCGACGTTTCCTTTTGGCTCGACGACGTAGGCGAGGACGGTTCCGAGGACGAGTGCCGTTCCGATCGAGACGGGAAAGGCGATGGCGAGGCCGGCGATTGCGATGGCCGCAACGAGGAGGATGTTCGCGAGGTTGAAGATCGCGCCTCCGATCATGGCCTGGACGATCCGGTCGGTGCCTGCCCGATCGAGATTTGTCAGGAAAGAGCTCTCGCCCCCGCCCGCACTCCCGAGAGTGAGAGCGAGGAGGACGGCCATCGCGAAGATGCCGATGGCGTAGTCCCAGTAGAAGAGCTCGAAGCGCACGCCCTTCGCGAGCTTGTAGGTGTTGGCCCACGAGCCCCAGCAGGCGGCGCAGAGGATCACGAGAAGGAGAGCGAATCCGAAGGATTCGGGAACGAACATGCGGAGCCCCCTCGATTAGGCCGGGGCACTCTAACATACCCGCGCGAGCGCGTGACACTCGGGATCGAATCCGTGGATCGCTTTCGCTAATTTTCACGCCGAAGAGGTTCTCACCCCATGTCTCTTCGCCAGGGACGCGCCCGGGACTGTTGGCTCATCGGTGTCCTCGCTACGGGACCGATGCTGGCAGGCACTCCGGTTCGGCGTCGAATCGAGCGACCCGGCGACCCTCGTCCTCGTGCCTTTGCTTCTCGCGACCGTCGCGGTCGTGGCGAGCTTTCTCCCGGCGCGACGAGCTAGTCGAGTCGACCCGGTAGTGGTGCTGCGGGCGGAGTAATCAGCTCGCCGGCCTCACCTAGGGTTCCCGTGCGTGCTGGGCGACGAGACGTGGCCGCGGTCAACGGACCTTCTGCTACTCTTTCTTCCGCTGCCGCCGAGATCGCTTGGCAGGCGTCTCGGGCCTCGGCTCCTCACCCATCACGCCCTCCCAAAACTCGTCGTGTTTCACGCCGGTCTCGCGCAGGCGCTCCTCGGCGGCCTTCATGAGACGCTGAAACCGTGGTGTGTGAGCCAACACCAAGCGTTCCAATTCGTCCTCGTCCGGTGGAGAGATGATCACCGCGACCGGGCGTCCGTTCTTCGTTACTACGATCGGTCCGCGCTCGCTCTCCTCCACGTAGCGACTAAACCGTGCTTTGACTTCTGCCAGCGGAGCGATCTTCATATCATGAACCTCGAGCGCCCAATGTACAGCGAGCTTCCCTTCTTGTGTCCAATCGCCAGGATATGAACTTCACGTCGAGACGCGTCAACACTGTAATAAGCTCGAAAACGGTTCTCAGGGCCAAACCGTAGCTCCCATTCCGTGCCCAGGGCGTTCGGTCGTCGCATCGGCTTGCGGTTTCTCGTCTCGACCATGGGCTCGTGGCTCAACTGCTCCCGGAGGGTGTCTCGAATCAGCGAATAAAATTTTCGGTCTATGCTTTCGAGATGCGTCTTCACCTCTCGGTCGTAGATCAGCTCGTAAGCCCGCTTGGCCACTCGTTAGTCACAATTATAGTCAAGATACCCACAGAGAACAAGGAGCGCCAGCACCAGTCTCCCGGCCGACAAAGAGGAGCTGCGTCGCGGCGGGGTCGGGTAACCTTGTTCTAGATCCCGCGCAGGTCGAGTTCCAGTGACCGAGGTCGCTCTACTTCGGCCGCATCGGCGCGACCAGCGCTCCGAGAGGGTGCGTCGTCGTCGCGACGGCCAGATGCATGTCTCCCGCAAGCAGTGCTCCGAGATCGCGGTTCCGGACGAGGAGGCTTCCGCGGGGCCCGTCTTCGAGAAGGGCGACGATGGGCCCATTCTCCCCGCGGTGCATTCGAATCGATGTGACCTCGCCTGGCAGAACGCCCTCGAGATCGATGCGGTAGTCGAGCGTCTGGCTCGGATGGTCGAGAAGGAACGTGGCCTCCACAGTGATGCCGTTCTGAGACGCCTCCAAAGTGAAGGCGCGGCTCAGCGGGCCGCTCTTCAGAGACGGCGTTCGCTGCGGGGGGACGCGCGGCCTTGCCACCCTCTCATAGTCGAAGGCCATCGCGATGAGATCGGGCTCGCTGAAGGGCTTTCCCAGAAGCTCGATCCCAACGGGTACCCCGTCCTCCGTCAGGCCCGCGGGAAGGCTGAAAGCGGGAAGACCGGAGTGAGCGGCAACCTGACAGGCGCTTCCGCTTTGTGGATCGCCCACGACGGCGAGACGCCGTCGAAGCGAGGGGTAGACGATCGCGTCGAGGCGGTTGTCTGCCATGACCTTCAACAGGGCGTCGCGCACGACGTCGCGTTTGGCGAGGGCGATCGCGTACTCGTCTGAGTCCGTATCTTTCTCGTCCGAACGGCGAAGGGGACTTTCCAGCGCGTCATGGTAGAGGCCGCGGCCCAGGATCTCGGCGAGGGTTTGCACGGGAGCTCCTGAAGCTCGGAGGTAGGTTTCGAAGTCGTGCTTGAACTCCATATCGATGACGCCGGAGCTTTCGAGAAGCTGCGAGAGGTCCGGAACCTCGACATCGACCGCCTCCGCGCCCTCGGCTTTCATGACGTCGACGGCCTCGAGCACGACGTCGGTCACTTCCTTCTCGTCGAACATCGATCGGAGGATGCCGAGACGCACGCCGTCGAGTGCTCCCTCTCGCAGGAACGCGGTGTAGGACGGAGGGCGCCGAGCTCCACCGGAAGCCGTCTGGGGATCGGCCTCGTCCGGACCCACCGTGGCGTCGAGAACGAGGGCGAGATCGATGACGCTACGGGCAATGGGACCTCCGACGTCCTGCGTGTGTGACAGCGGGATGATCCCGTCGCGGCTCGAAAGCCCCTGGGTGACGCGCAGGCCGAAGAGGTTTGCGTTCGCCGCGGGGATGCGGATCGACCCGCAGGTATCGCTTCCCATCCCGACCGCGGCGAAGCTCGCCGCGATGGCGGCACCCGTCCCCCCGCTCGACCCGCCCGGGTTTCGAGTCGGATCGTAAGGATTCAGCGTTTGTCCGCCCAGAGAGCTGATCGTCGTGATGCCGCGCGCAAACTCGTGCATGTTCGACTTGCCGATGAAGACCGCTCCCGCTTCCCGAAGCTTGCGCACCTGAAAACCATCGTCGGGCGGCACGAACTCGGCGAGCGACGCCGAGCTCACCGTCGTCGGCATGTCGAACGTATCGTAGTTGTCCTTCAAGATGACCGGGATGCCGTGAAGCGGCCCGCGAGACCCGCGCTCGGCCCGCTCGCGGTCGAGCGCTTCCGCCTGCTCGATCGCGTCAGGGTTCAGATGGATCATGGCGTTGAGCGCGGGCGGTTTGCGATCGAAGGCCTCGATGCGCTCCAGGTATTGCCGGGTGATCTCCACCGAGGTGACTCGGCCGCTTTCCATCGCTTCTTGAAGCTCAGGAATGGTCTTCTCGAATACGTCGAACGGGACCTCGGGTTGTGGCAGGAGCGCGACCGCGATGAGAAACGAAATCATGACCGGGGATCGTATAGCGGAAACCACCGGGTCACCAGGGCCACGATGGCCGTAAGGTATAATTCAGCGTGGTTCCACGAAGCGTTCGTCCGTTGTTCTGGGAAATCGACGTCACGACCTTCGTGCCGCGAGACTACCCCCGTTACACGATAGGGCGCGTGCTCGAATTTGGAGATGAACACGCTTACGCCTGGCTCAGGGAGATTTTTTCCGATACGGAGATCAAAGAAGTGCTTCGTTGCGAACGGCGTCTCAGCCGAAGATCGGCAAACTTCTGGTCGCTCGTGTACGGTCTGCCAAGAGACCAGGTGGCGGCCTTGTCCGCGTCTTGATGGAACCATCCGGTGATTGGCATCCGGAGGTCATCTCCGACGATGCGCAACGTCTCCTGGTGATATTGAATGCATCGGCGCTTACGCCTCGCTTCTATCTTGCTGGAGGAACCGGACTCGCTCTTCGCTACGGTCACCGGCGCTCCGTTGATTTCGATTTTTTCTCTCTCGAGCCCTTCGAGGAGGACGCGCTTCTCACCTCACTTCGAAAGCACGAGCCTCTCTCGGTTCTGAGTCGAGCTCCATCGACCTTGCATCTGGTGGTCTCGGAGATCAAGGTGAGCTTCCTCGGTTATCCCTATCCATTGCTTTTCGCCCTCGACCGCTACGGTGGCGTCGACGTCGCGGACGTGAGAGACATCGCCTGCATGAAATTGAGCGCCGTCGCTAGCCGGGGAACAAGACGGGACTTCGTCGACCTGTACATGGTCGCCAAACAATATTCTCTCGGCGAGATTCTTGCGTTATTCATTCGAAAGTACGCCGGGATCGAGTACAACCGGATGCACCTCCTCAAATCACTCTCCTATTTCGAGGACGCTGAGGTCGATCCACCTCTTCAGATGTTGACCGAGCTGTCCTGGTCCGAAGTCAAGGAGTTCTTCCGGCGGGAGTCGACTGCGCTCCTGTAGAGCGCCGAGATTAGCTTTACCGCAAGCTCATCGAGCTTTCCTCTTCCTTTTGGCCCCTATTTTTTTCTTGGAACGCACCCTTGGCCATTCAATTGCGCCTATATTGCGTTTGTATTAGAATAAAATTGTGACTACAATATCGATCACCATCGATGAACCTCTCTTGCGTGCCATTGATAAAACTGCGAGGGTCTCCAAAAGGACGCGTTCTGAAATCTGTCGGTTGGCGCTACGGAAGTGGCTCGAGGCCGAGCGCGAGGCTGTGATGGTCAAGGAGGAACAGGAGGCTTATCTCGCTCACCCCGTGACGTCCGACGAGTTCGGTGATCTGATCGATGCGCAGAGCATCCACGATGACGAAGAGGAAC
>DASPGQ010000321.1 GCA_035620555.1 Vicinamibacteria bacterium | reverse complement strand
AGTAGCCCGAAGCGCTCACGAGTGCCGAAAAGAACGGGATGTGGTTGAACGTGACAATAGGTGTTTCCGCGGGAACGTTCGCGAGGTCCGATTCAATCCATGCGAGCTGCTGGGCGTCGACGTGGCCGTAGTACCACTTGTCCTCGATGTCCGCGGTGTCGAGACCCATGAAGTGCACCCCGCCATAGTCGAAGGAGTAGTAGGTAGGGCCCATGAAGCGGCGGTACATGCCCTTACCGTACAGAGGATGGTCCACCGAGACGCCCGAAAGATGGCGCTCGATTCCGAAGATCTCGTGATTCCCCGGTACGCCCCAAACCGGCATCGGAAACGTCCCAATCTCGGCCCGCAAAAGCTCGTACCGCTCGCGGGCCGTTTCCTCGGAAACGCGAAGCGCATCCCGTACGAGGTCCCCGGTGAGAAGAACGAAAGCGACGTCTCTCTCGGCCGCTATCTGGCGGAGGCGACGGAACCTCGGGAGGCTCTCGGCATCGAGATGAGTATCGGAAGCGTGCAGGAAGCTGAACTGGCTGACCGTCTCCTCGCTACGCTCGAACGGAATATTGACCAGCCACTCGAACGGGTCAGCGGGAACACGGCGCCAGAAACCTGAACGAGAGCGGAAGCCATCCGGCTGGCGCGCCCAGACGATCTGCGTTCCCGGCGCGACCGGGACCTCGTAAGCGCCGTCCTCGGCCGTCGTCCTGCAGCCGCTCCGCGTGCAGACCACAACCCCTGGGACGCCCGGCTCTCCCGGTCCCCGTTGCGAGTCGCCGTCGGTGTCCTCGAAGACGACTCCAGCGACCACCCCCTCCACCTTCGATTGTGTCGGCAGAGGGAGTGCCGAAGCCGTCAAAACGAGCATTATCGGGCAAGAATGCACAAAAACCTCCAGTTTTACTTGAGGTTTCACCTAAACTTATGATAGGCTTTTCTGTTCACTATGAGGCTAACGAAGAACCAAATCGAGTTCATTTCGTACCGTATCACGAAGGAGCTGCTGGAAAAGGGCTATATCGAGGTCGACCAACCCTCCAACATGGTGCAGAGGCTGATCGGCCTGATGACCGAAGAGCTCCTCGTGGAGGACCGCCTCAACGACGAAGTTCGAGAGATCCTGACGGAGCACTCCGAGGAGATGCGCCGAACCAACGTCGAGTATCGAGAGATGTTCAAGATGATCAAGAAGAAACTCGCACGAGAAAGGAAAATCATCCTCTGATGCCTTTCGCAAGCTCCCGTCTGATCGAGCTCGAAGGGCGTCAGGCGACCCGGTGACGATGCGGCTTTCCAGTGCAAAAATCAACCACCTGGCCAACATCATCATGGAATACCTCCGCAACGAAGGGGAGGTCGAGTTCTACGAGGACGAGAGCGAGATCCGCCTCGAGGTAGCCCGGGTGATTCAAGAAGAGCTGAGAGAGGACGAGCTCATCGATCAGGCCGTGAGATACAAGATCGAAAGCCAGGCACGGGAGATTCCCGAAGGCAGCGAGGAATGGGACATCCTCTACCGGCGCTACTACGACGACGAGGTATCGCGGCGGCAAAAAGTCATTCCCACCAGCTTCGCGCCCGCCCCCGAGCACCCGCACTAGACCGCGTTCACCCGTGAAGCTCTGAACCCATCGGGTGAGACCTTGGGATCCGTTCGGGTTAAGATCGCCGCCGATGATCCCGCTTCCACTCCCGGTGAGGCGATAGATTTTCGTGCGCTCCTCAGCATGGCCGACCGCGGGCATCGCGAGCGTCGCGCCGCTCCTCGCCCTCATTGCACTTCGCCTCGACGGGCCTCGGGCGGCCGCCATCTCCTGGTGGGCCATTTCCATCGTCTCGCTCTCGCTCCTCATCGCCGGCGGTCTCCTCACGGTCCGGCGCGTGGATCTCGGCCGCGCTCTTTCGACCGCGGGACTCGTGGGCTTCCTGAGCTCGACCCTCTCCACGGCGACATTGACCCCGGCGCTCGCTCTCTCGGCGCTCCTCGTCGGACTCGCGCTCCTTGGAACTTTGTGGGGACTCGAGGTGGCGCAGGATTCCCGCCTGTCGCGCCGGCAACAGCGCACGCTGACCGAGAGAAGGGCGCGGATTTCATCGACAATCTACCTGGCGGAATGGCTTTTGGCCTTTCTCCTGCAAATGGAGGATCGCGCGGTGCTCGCCTGCCTCGGGCTGGGACTCCTCGTTGCGCTGGGCTTCTCCCTCGCCTGGATGCTCCGGACGAGGCGAGCGGGCTCGCGTCGATGGATCGGCCCCACCGTGGTGGCAGGAGGCTCGCTCGCGGCAGCCGCGCTTGTTCCGTGGGAACCGCTCCAGATCGCCGGACTGGGAGCGCTCGTTCCGCTGACGGTACTCGTCGCGGCACGACCCAACGAAGAGCTCTCCGGCTCCTACTGGTGGCAGCCCATCGTCGAGCATCCGGCGCGTCTACTGGTGATGACGTTCGCGGGGCTGAGTTTTCTGGGAACCCTTCTCCTCGTCCTTCCCGCGAGCGCTTCCGACGGCCGGAGCGTGGGATTTCTGGACGCCGCCTTCACCGCTGTCTCCGCGGTCTGCGTCACCGGCCTCATCGTGCTCGACACCCCCGCCGCCTTCGGCGGCTTCGGCGAGGCCGTCTTGCTCGTTCTCATTCAGCTCGGCGGTCTCGGGATCATGAGCTTCTCGACGGTGACGCTCGCCTTTCTGGGATTTCGTCCGAGCCTCCGGCACGAGGCCGCCGTCGCGGGAATCTTCGGTGCCGAGCGAAGAGGCGTCCTCACCGAGGCCGTCGGTCGGCTGCTACTCTTCACCTTCGTCGTCGAGGCGGCGGGAGCGGTCTTCCTCGCGGGGTGGCTCTTCCACGAAGGCGCTCCCCCTCAGGAGGCGATCTGGCACGGGCTGTTCACGGCTGTCTCCGCCTTCTGCAATGCGGGCTTCGCTCTACGAAGCGATAGCCTCGTCTCCTTCCAGCAAGACTCCACGGTCCTCCACACGGTGGGTGCCCTCATTATTATTGGGGGGCTCTCCCCGGCCACGGTTGCCGCCGTTCCGGCAATCCTGCGGAGGCGACGGGTGGCGGTGGATCACAAGATCGCTTTCGTGGCTACACTCGCGCTGCTCGTCCTGGGAACGGGGACTATTCTCGCGCTCGAGTGGAGCCACACGCTGAGGCAGCTCTCCTGGCCCGACCGGATCCACAATGCCTGGTTCCAGTCGCTCACCACGCGAACGGCGGGATTCAACTCCGTCGACGTGGCGGCCCTTCGTCCCGCTACCCTGACCGTCGTGATCTTGCTGATGTTCGTGGGGGGCAGTCCGGGCGGGACGGCGGGAGGCATCAAGACGACGACGGGAGTCGTCCTGCTCCTCGCCGTGGTGTCGGCGGTGCGGGGCCGCTTCGTGGCGACCGCCTTCGCCCGGCGGCTCTCGCACCGCACGGTTTACGAGGCGGCCTCGATCGTCACCGTCGGCGTCCTCTCTCTTCTCATGGGCTTCTTCGCGCTCCAGCTCACGCAGAACCTCGACTCGCGGACGGCGCTCTTCGAGACGGCGTCCGCTCTCGGCACCGTCGGTCTCTCGATCGGAGGCACGGCGTCGCTCGACGCGGTAGGAAAGATCATCATCATGGTGTGCATGTTCGCGGGACGCGTCGGTCCATTGAGCCTGTTTCTCTTCCTGGGCTCGCGGAGGTCGGAATCCCGTTGGGAGCTGGTGGAGGAGGAGGTTACGGTCGGATGAGCTCTCGAGCCCTTCGAGGCCTCGAGACTGGATGAGGTAGTTTCACAAGATGCGGAAACAAGTGATCGTCATCGGACTCGGACAGTTCGGCATGGCACTTGCGAAAGCGCTCTCGGGGCGGAAGGTCGAGGTGCTCGCCATCGATCGCGACCCCAGTCGCGTGCGAGCCGCGGCGCCGTTTGTGGAGGAGGCGGTGAGCTTCGACGCGACCGACAACGAAGCGCTCGCCCGAACCTCGCCAGAGAAGCGGGATGTCACCGTCTGCGCCATCGGCGACGAATCGAGGGAGTCCTCCATCATCTGTACCGCTCTCCTCCGGCAGATGGGCTCGCCCCGGATCGTCGCTCGCGCCAACGACGAGGTGCACTCCCGGATCCTTCGGCTCGTTGGAGCCCATGAGGTCGTAAACCCCGAGCGCGAGTACGGCGAGAGACTCGCGAACCACATGGTTTACCGCGAGGTAATGGGAGAGCTCCCCTTCGGCAAAGACCTCGTGCTCACCGAGCTCCAAACCCCTCCCTCGTTCCACGAGAAGAGCCTCTCGGAGCTCGCGCTCCCCCGCCGCTTTGGCATCCAAATCGTGGGCATCCGCAGAGATGGAGAGAGCACGGTCTCCCTTCCCGAGCCGAAGGAGACGCTCCGGAAAGGCGACATCCTCGTCGTGGTCTCACGCGAGGGGGCCGTCACGCGGCTTCTGGAGCAAGAGACATGATCCCGGTGAAGCGAGAGCTCCGGTTCGGCATCGCCATCCTGTTAGCGATCCAGCTCCTCTTGGGATTCGCGGCCATCGGGCTCCTCTCCCGCATCGCTCCGGTGATCGACCAGATCCTCCAAGAGAACGACACATCGATCGAAGCTGCGGAGAAGATGCTAGGCGTTCTCGCTCTCTCGAGGGGCGGGAGCTCGCGCTCGGAGGACCTCGACGGAGAGTTCTTCGGCGCTCTCGCGAGAGCCCGGGACAACGTCACGGAAGAGGAGGAGCCCGACATCCTCGATCGCGTGGATCGAGGCTACCGAGGTCTCCAGGAGGGTTCCGAAGAGTCGCTAGCGGCCACCGTCGAGGCGGTGCAGGAGCTCATCGGCATCAACCGTGTCGCCATGCGGAACACGCGCGATCGCGCGAGCCGGCTGAGCGAGGCGGGAGCTTGGGCCGCGGTTCTGATGGCGCTCGCCGGATTCGCAGTTGGCATCGTCGTCGCGGTGCGCATCCAGAAGCGCGTCGTCGAGCCTCTCGACGAGATCCACGCCGTGGTCGTCTCCGAGAAAGCGGGCGACCGGTACCGACGCTGTCAGTACCGCGAGGCGCCTCCCGAAGTCCGTGAGATCATGTCGACGCTCAACGAGCTCTTGGACTACCGCTTCTCATCGGGAGGGCAAGCGCCAGAGCCTCAACCGAGAAGCGACGGCTCGATCGTCGGATAGGGCCGAAGACCCGCTGGCCTTGGCCGATCGCTTGCTATCTAGTGGAAGCGGGGTTGGCGGAAAGAGTGTTCGAGATGATCAAGAAAGAATTCTACAAGGACGAGCTCATCGATCAGGTCGTGAGATACAAGATCGAAAGCCAGGCACG
>DASPGQ010000320.1 GCA_035620555.1 Vicinamibacteria bacterium | reverse complement strand
ACGAGTGTCCGGGAGTTCCGGGCACGTAGGTCGCGGCGCGCATGCCGGCGGTGGGGACGACCCAGCTCACGTCACCCACGTCGGTCGAACCGCCGCTCCCCTCCTCGCGGACTTCGAACTTCTCGATCTCTCCCGCGGAAGACAGAGGGGAAACCTCGCCGGTGAAAGACTCACGCACTTTTTCGGCGAACCGACGCTCCTCATCCGTATAGGCCACGCCGCCGACGCGCTCGAGATTGGCGTGCATCGCCCGACCGAGGGTCTCATTGGGCAAGAGCGCGTAGATACCGTGAATCACTTCGTACTCCATCGTCGTTTCGGTACCGAGCGCCGCGCCTTCTGCGGCTTTGACGACGCGGTCGAAGATCGCGATCACGTTCTTCGGGTCGGGGTTCCTGACGTAATAGTAGACCTCGGCGAAATCAGGAACCACGTTCGGAGCCGCGCCCCCGGAAGTGATGACGTAGTGGATGCGCGTCTCTTGTGGCACGTGCTCGCGGAGCATGTTCACCATGTTGTTCATCGCCTCGACGCCATCGAGCGCGGAGCGACCCCGCTCGGGAGCACCGGAGGCGTGCGCGGAGAGACCACGGAAGCGGAACTTGGCGGACTTGTTGGCGAGCGAGCTGTTTGCCGAGGCACTATTGCGGTCCGCCGCGTGCCAGTGCAAGACGGCATCGACGTCGGAAAACAACCCTTCCCGAACCATGTAGACCTTGCCCGCTCCTCCTTCCTCGGCCGGCGTTCCGTAGAGCCGGATGGTGCCCGTCGTGCCCGTGCGCTCGAGCCACTCCTTGGTGGCGACGGCCGCCGCCACCGACCCGGTGCCGAAGAGGTGATGGCCGCAGGCGTGTCCCGCGCTCTTGTCGGCGAGCACGTTCCGCTCGGGAGATCGATCCTGCGAGATACCCGGTAACGCGTCGAACTCGGCGAGAACTCCGATGATCGGCTTTCCCGACCCGTAGCTCGCCACGAAGGCGGTGGGCATTCCGGCGGCACCCGCTTCGACCGAGAACCCGGCGTCCCGGAGCGTGCTCTGCAGGAGCTCCGAGCTCTGCGTCTCCAGATAGCCGACCTCGGCGTAGTCCCAGATCCGCTGCGCGATGCCCGCGTATTCGTCCGCAAGGGCATCGATTCCGCGAATCACGTCTTCTTCGGGCTGGGCGGCGACCGTGACGGCCTGAGCCCAAACCGCTCCAACGACGAGCAGGTTCCAACAGGTTCTCGGTTTCATGTCTCTCCTCTGGCATCCAAGCTTGGATGGCTCGGGATTCTATCAAGGACCATAGGGATGGTTCGGTAGCGGGTGCTAACGCTCGACTCGCGCGGTGGCACGCCGCCTCATCAAGTAGTCGTACTCGTTCCGGCACAGCTCTTCGAGGCGTCTCGCCAGGTCCCTCACGGCGTCTTTCGCCTTTCCGCCCTCGTTGCGGACTCTCTCTCCTCGCAGCATCCGTTCGGCGCCGAAGAGCTCGACCCGGGCTTCGAGGAAGTGGTAGGTGACGATCTCGACCATCTGAGTCTTATCGGGCTGTCCCCCTTCGGTCGGTGGTACGACACCCCAAGTGCTGAGAACCCGTCTCTCTTGACGGGTCCAGTAGTTGGTTATATCGACCAGGATCTCAGCTTCTTCGGGCGTGGAAGCCAGGCGAAACCATTTCTCGTTCTTGTCGATTCGTTTGGCGAGCTCGAGCCGCGCCTCCTCGATCGGCACCCGCTCGTCGTCCGTCGCGTCTTCCGGACTGGCGATGACGAAAACCCGAAACGGCTCG
Organism: Vicinamibacteria bacterium; assembly: GCA_035620555.1. Lineage (NCBI taxonomy): Bacteria > Pseudomonadati > Acidobacteriota > Vicinamibacteria > Vicinamibacteria bacterium. The sequence continues at coordinate 2,020 of DASPGQ010000320.1, read as the reverse complement.
GCCGCCCTCTTCGGGGGCTCGAAGAGGGAGGTTGCGCCGACATTCGACCCCATCGGGGCCGCCGTCACGACGACGAATAGAATGAACCGTCTCATCGATGTGTACCGTCGGTTCCGAGAGGCCGGCGGGACCGACTCTATCTCAAGACTCGGGATTTCTCGAAACTCTCTTCCATCAGCCGGGGTCGGTCGGAGACGACGACGTCTTCGCCGATGGTGATCATCATCAAGTCGTGAGCGACCACCATCCTGCCGTCGTAAGGAGTGGCCTCTACCAGCTCCTCCGAGGTCACTTCGGGCGGGATGATGTGCGAGTAGACAGCGAGCTTCGGCCGCGCGCGCTCGAAGATTCTGGCCACCGCCTCCGGCTCCGAATGCACCGACAGACTCACGTTGGCGAGATTCGCCTCTTTGGTGGCGCCGGGTGAAGGCACCTGGACTTCGTGGACTAGCAGGTCTACTCCGCGGGCCTGCTCGACGAGACGATCGCTCGGTCTCGTGACCCCCGAGAGCACGACCGAATGACCGTTGAAGTCGATGCGGTAACCGAGCGTCTCTCCGGCGAATTCCAGCCGCTCGCGAGTCTTCAGATCGATGGGCAGGTGCTCGACCTCGAACGCCGTGATTTTGAGCCCATTGTGCTCGTACACCCACCCCGGTGAGACGTCCATCGCCTCGATGGCGACCCCTTCCGCCGGGACGCCCACGAGGATCCGGTAGTCGACGTCCCATTGGAACGCACGCCGTGTATCCTCGAGAAACGCCCTCGTGCCCGTTGGCCCCTCGACGCGCAAGGGGACGCGTCGGCCATAGAGCCAGCCCGTGAGCCATAGATCCGCGAGACCGATGGTGTGATCGTAATGAAGATGCGTCAGGAGAACATGGTCGATGCCGGTGATGAGCTCGAACGATCCCGCCTGGAGCAGCCGCTCTCTCAGTCCCCAGCTGGCGTCGACGAGGAGCCTCTCCTCCCCTGCTTCGATGAGGATACTCGGGCCGTAACGCTCGAACGAAGGCCGGGGCGCTCCCGTGCCCAGGAAGGTGACTCTCAAGTCTCCGTCGTCACCGGCGAGGTTTCCGACAGAGCAAATAAGAACCCCCGCGACCGTCGCTGCGAGGATCCGAGCTCGCATCCAACGTCCTTTCACTGATTTCACTGCTCAGGACGACTCCGGGGGAAAGAGCGCGTTCACCTCGACCCAGAAATCCGGCCAGGAGAGAGGCGTTAGTCGAGACCCGGGAACGTGCGTCTGTCGCACTCGGTACACCCCGTCCTTTGGATCCCGAAAGACGTTCAGCACTCGATGCACGAGGTCGACGACCCAGTACTCGGGGATTCCGCCCTGGGCGTAGAGCTCCGCTTTGGTCGTCAGATCGTCCTGAAGCGAAGAGTCGGCTACTTCGATAACCAGCAGAGCTTCGGTTCGGTCGGTGCCGTACGCTCTCAAGTCTGGATTCGAGTAAATGGCAACGTCGGGCTCGGGCTCGGAATCGAGTGCGTCGAGCCGCAGGGGCTTTGCCTCGTAAACACCAGCCCGGCCCGCCAAGCTCCGAGCGAAGAGCTGTCGGATCTCGGACGTGGCGACGACATGGGACCGGTTCCTCGGGCTCATCTTGCGGACGACTCCGTGGATAAGCTCTAACCGGTCGTCTCGAGAGAAGATGCCCACATCCGCCATTCGGTGATACTCGTCCACCGTGAATTGGCGTACTCCGGCCACGTTCATTCCAGCATTTTACCTCCACCAGTGGAGACGAGAAAAAGGACGTCGACCCTCCCGAGAATCGGCTCGCGAAGACCACGCAGTCAGAGACGCGCTCCGAGCAGGAGGGCCCGGCCGTTTCGAGCGAAGTACAGCACTCCAACCGGTATCGGCCTCTACCTACCTAAGGTCTCGCGCTTTTCTTGCCGCACCGAACATGTGTTCGTCCGTTAGGTTAAATAGCTGTGTCATTTGGTAACGTTTTTTGCTTGCTCGGATCTTGGCGGTTTTTCTCACCTCGTGCGTAGATTAAAGAGA
>DASPGQ010000319.1 GCA_035620555.1 Vicinamibacteria bacterium | reverse complement strand
GCGAGTGTGCTCGGAGCTCCCGCTTTCGTCTATTCGCTCTGGGCAATCGCCGGGGCCGGTGCCGAGATCGTCTACTGGGGGTTCTTGTTGCTGGTTTCGGGGATTCCCGTCTACGTGATCGTTCAATCGAAAAAGGGTGGCAGCCGCTCATGAAATCCGGTTGCTCGCTCGAAGGCCCGCCCCAGCTCGAGGATGGTCTTTTCGTCGAAGGGCCGTCCCACGATCTGCACTCCGAGTGGAAGACCATCGGCGGCAAAGCCCGCCGGTAGACTCACCGCCGGAGCTCCGGTGAGGTTGGCGGTGATCGTGAAGATGTCCGACAGATACATCGACAAGGGGTCGTTCGCCTTCTCGCCGATGCGAAACGGGGGAGTGGGTGCCGTCGGCAGGAGAATGGCGTCGACCGATTCGAAAGCACGCTCGAAGTCGGCGGCGATCACGCTCCTCACCTTCTGCGCCTTCTGGTAATAGGCATCGTAGTAGCCGGAGCTGAGCACGAAGGTTCCGAGGAGGATGCGTCTTTTCACCTCGGCACCAAACCCCTCGTCGCGGGTCGTCCCTATCATCCCCCGCAAGCCCTCGCTTTCTCCGTGCCGCATACCGTACCGGACTCCGTCGTAGCGAGCGAGGTTCGAGCTCGCCTCAGCGGTTGCGAGGAGATAGTAAACCGCCACGGCTTGCTTTGCCGAGGGGAGGCTCACGTCGCGAAGAATGACACCCTGCTCGCGGAATCGGGTGATGGCGGCGTCGAAGGCGGAGCCCACCTCTGGGTCGGTGCCGTCGAGCAACTCTCGCGGAACGCCGAGCTCGAGGCCGGAAACGTCGCCATCCGGGGTCTCCTGCCACACCGGCCGCGTCGATGAGGTCGCGTCTTTCGGGTCGTGGCCGGCAATGGCTCGCAGAACGAGCGCCGCATCCTCCACCGTCCGGGTGAGGGGACCAATCTGATCGAACGACGAGGCAAAAGCCACGAGGCCGTAGCGTGACACGCGACCATAAGTTGGCTTGAGACCGACGATGCCACAAAACGCTGCCGGCTGTCGGATCGAACCGCCGGTGTCGGTCCCCAGGGCGGCCGGTGCGAGGCGCGCGGCGACGGCCGAGGCGGAGCCTCCGCTCGATCCCCCCGGGACGCGATCCAGGTTCCAGGGGTTGCGCGTCGGGTGAAAGGCGGAATTCTCCGTCGAGGAGCCCATGGCGAACTCATCGAGGTTGGTCTTGCCGAGCACGACGGCGCCCGCGGCATGGAGTCTTTCGACGGCTTCGGCGTCGTACAGGGGCACGTAGTCTTCCAGGATGCGAGAGCCGCAGGTACATCGGGTCCCGGCAACGGCGATGATGTCCTTCACCGCCACCGGAACTCCGTGAAGCGAGCCGCGCTCTCCCGCCGGGGTGGAGTCGAGCTGGCGGGCACGAGCGATCGCCGATTCGGCCATGGGGTGGAGAAACGCCTTTAGTTTGTGGTCGAATTTCTCGATTCGCTCGAGGAAACTCCGAGTCACATCGACCGCCGACAGCTCACCGGAACGGGTGAGCTCGGCAATCTCCGATGCCGTCCGCCGCCAGATCGTCACGGCAGCACTTTGGGCACCTTGAAGAGACCTTCGCTCGCATCGGGAGCCCCCTCGAGCACGGGCTCGCGGGCGAGGCCCGGACGGGGAACGTCGTCGCGAAGAGCCGGCTCGAGGGCCGAATGGGCGATCGGGCTCACGCCGTCGGTGTCGACCGACTGAATCTGCTCGGCGTAGGCGAGGATGACCTCGAGCTCCTCGGTGAGCGCGCTGCATTCCTCGTCGGTTAGGGAAACGTGCGCCAGCTCCCCGAGTTTCTTGACGTGCTCGCGATCGACTCGACCCATGCTGATGTGCTCGGCGTTGAGTAGTATAACCCCATCGCAAGTGGTCCCCATGGGCTCCTACCAATCCCAAACGCTCTGGCGATCGGGGTATACTCGCCGCGGTGGCTTCCGAGACCAAGACTGGGACCGATGTGCCCGATCGCGCGCTCGGGGTCTCGATCTCGCCCGAGATCTCGGTCGTCATTCCCGTCTTCAACGAAGACGAGAATCTGGGACCGCTCCATCGCGAGCTTGCGGACGTGCTCGAAGCTCACGGCAAGCCCTTCGAGATCCTTTTCATCGATGACGGTAGCACCGACGCGAGCTTCGCGCTGCTGAAGTCGATCCACCATCGTGATGAGAGGGTGCGGGTCATTCGATTCAGAAAGAACTTCGGCCAAACGGCGGCACTCGCCGCGGGGTTCGCCGCGGCCCGAGCGCCGGTGATCGTCACGCTCGATGCCGATTTGCAGAACGATCCGGGAGACATCCCCCGCTTGCTCGATCGATTGGACGCCGGGTTCGACATGGTCTGCGGATGGCGGCAGAACCGGAAGGATCCCTTCTTGTCCCGCACGCTGCCATCTCGAATCGCGAACTGGCTCATTTCTCTGACGACCGGAGTCCGGCTCCACGACTACGGCTGCACGTTGAAGGCGTTTCGGGCGGAGGTCGTTCAGAACATCCATCTCTATGGCGAGATGCACCGCTTCATCCCCGCTGTCGCCAGCGAGTTTGGCGTCTCGATTGACGAGATCGGCGTCAACCACCGTCCACGCAACAAAGGAAACTCGAAGTACGGTCTTTCGCGGACGTTGCGGGTCCTGCTCGATCTGATGACCGTGAAATTCCTGTTGAGCTACTCGAGCCGTCCTCTTCAGATCTTCGGTGCGTTGGGTCTATTGATCGGTGGGTTGGGCTTCCTCCTTGGCTGCTACCTGACATGGGTCAAATTCGGCCTCGGGGAGCCGATTTGGGGAAGGCCAGCTCTTCTCTTAGTGATGCTTCTCATGATGTTCGGACTGATGATGACGGGCTTCGGCCTGCTCGGAGAGCTCCTCGCCCGCCTGTACCACGAGAACCGAACGAGCCCGCCGTATGCGATCCGGGAGTTTCTCGGAAAACACGAGGACCGCGACAAATCGGGAGACTGAGCCCCGGCTTCAGATCCTGGTGTAAAAAGGGGGATAAGGGGATAGGGGAGAACTCATCTCCGTGTCTCCTTCGAATCTCCCTATCCCCCTTTTATGCGAAAGCCCTAGCGCGTGCCGATCACCACGTTCGAATAGATCGCCCCTTCCGGAGTCTCCGCCCTTCCGGCCGCCCCCAGCTCGATCCGGTGGATCTGGGGGATGTACGGACGCGGGTAATGAAAGAAGAAGATCTGATTGTCGTTGATGAATAGCCGGCAGACATTGACCTCGCCCTCCCGACCCCATTCGAGCCGTATGCGATAGGTCCGCTCGGGCACCCAGCCGCGGAACGTGCTCCCAACGTCGGTCTGCCTTCCCTGGGAGATGAAGCGGAGCCTCAGCCAGCGGTCGTTGATGGAGGTGCGGCCATCGAGCTTCTGAAGGCTGACGCGGAAGCGGTTCGACGTCATGTCGCTGCCGAGGCTGGGGTCCCACATGAAGAAGAGATGGCGGGCATCCCGGGTCGGGTTGCGGATGTCGAGGCCCTTGATATCGAACTCGAGAAAGCCCGTCTCGATGGTCTCCATGTCGTAGACGATGAAATTCGAGCTGGCGATCACCATCCATCCGTCGCTTACGAACTCACCTCCGCCTACGTCACCGAGGGTCATGCCATTGGTCAGCGGGTCGAACAGGAGTACGCGATCCGTGGGGCCTCGCGTCTCGGCGCCGCCCTGGAAGACGAAGCGCCCGACCTCCGAGAAGGCGCTCATGGTTCCGCCGACGCTCGCCTTGGCGCGCCAGAAGAACTCGCCGCTCGCGAGCTCGGAGCCGATGGTCCACGAGGTCTGTCCCGAGGGATCCTGGGGGATGCCCGACGTCTGGGCGGCGAGGTCGGCAAAGCCGGAGTCGGCGGCGATTTGAAACGTGTAGGTCGGCGTGCCGCCTCCGCCGGTGACGGAGACGTTCGTGACGGTCAATGTGACTTGACCGGTGACTTGCGCCCCGCCCGTGGGTCCGACGATGGCGGGCGTGGTGATGGTGATGCTCGGGCCCGACGATCCCGACGAGGACCCGCCGCTGTCGCCGCAAGAGGCGAGTCCCAGGCCGAGAACGAGAATCGGGCCCGTCTGCTTGGTAAGGCTCACTGGCCCCTGCGTACGACGGCGAAGTTTCGGTAGACGGCGTCGATCACCGATTCGTGTCGCTCCTCGATTCCGAGCTCGATCCAATGGGTGTTCGGTTGGTAGGGACGATTGTAGCGAATCTGCATGATCTCGTCGCCGTCCAGGAACACCCGGGCGGTGTTGGCACCTTCGGCGGGCCCCCAATCCACACGCCAAGTGTAAACCGTTCCGGGGTCCCAGTCGGTGAAATTCGCGTCGGCGTCCGCCTCACGCCCCTGGGAGATCCAGCGGAAGCGGAGAAATGGCGGATTGTGCGGGTTGTTCCAGAGCTTCTGCACGTGGACCCGGAACGCGTTCTGCCGAAACGCGCCGGCGGAGGGATCCCACATCCCGAACAGCATGTGGGAAGCCTCGTTCACCCCGCGAGGCGTCAGCCCCAGGTTCTCCCACTGCACGTAGCCATCGACCACGGTCGGGACTTCGTAGCGAAGAAAATCTCCGTTGTTCTCGACCCGCCACCCCTGGTCGGTAAGTGTTCCTCCACCGCGGTCGGTGGCGAGCGTCGTGCCGCCGGTCAATGGATCCAGAACGAGAAGAGTCTCGCCGGAACCTCCGCCCACCGACGCGATGGCGAACTGCGCGACCGCCGAGAACGGACCCGACGTGCCTTCGGCCTCGGCGCGAGCACGCCAGAAGTAAGCGCCGTCGCCCAATGGAGAGTCGACCTGCCAGCTGGTCTGCCCCGATCCCTGGCCGACACCAGACGCCTGGGCGGCGAGGCTCCCGAAACTCTGGTCGCTCGACACATGAAACGTGTAAGTCGGCGTGGCACCGCTGCTGACGCTCGCGTTGGTGACCGTGAGCGTGGGCTGTTGCTCCGAAATAGGAGTCGTGGCGTTCGGACCCACGATGCCCGGGGCGGTAATCGTGGTACTCGAGCTCGTGCCACCCGATCCCGAGCTGCCAGTGTCGCTGCATCCGGCGAACGCTAGAGCCGATGCGTACAAGGTGAGCGTTCCCGATCGTCGTCGAATGAGCATGTTACGAGACTTTCCTCCTTCGTTGAAACGTCAAAAAGAAGGTAGGCTAACATAGGCGTTTCGTCCGAGTCCAGGAGGCGTTACTGAGAGTTCTGGTTACCGGGGCGAGCGGCTTCACCGGCAGCCACCTTGCTCGCATTCTTGCTGCCTCCGGCCACCGTGTCAGGGCGTTGGTGCGCCCGGCGAGCCGGCTCGATCTCCTGGATGGAGTCGAGGTCGAGCGTTTCGTCGGAGACCTCACCGATTGCGACGACCTCCGCAGGGCGGTATCGGGCGTCGAACGCGTGTTCCATCTGGCGGCAGTCTACCGCGAAGCCAAGCTCTCCGACCGTACCTATCGTGAAGTCAATGTCGAAGGCACGCGCCGGCTGGCCGAGGCAGCGCTCGCGGAAGGCGGCGTGCCTTTTCTGTACTGCAGCACCTGCGGGGTCCATGGGGAGGTCGATCCCCCCGCGGACGAGAGCTCACCTTACAACCCGGGCGATATCTACCAGCAGACCAAGGTCGAGGCGGAACGCCTCCTCTTCTCCCTCAATCGAGAGCGCGGGCTGCCTGCGGTCATTCTCAGGCCTGTCGGGATCTATGGACCCGGAGACCGCCGATTCCTCAAGCTGTTTCGGGGAATCGCTCGGAGTCGGTTTCCCCTCATCGGACGAGGAGATGTCTTCTATCACCTGACCCACGTCGAGGACGTTGCCCGAGGGTTCGTCAAAGCAGCGGAGGCGCCTTCGGCCGTGGGTCAAGCCTTCATCCTCGCGGGAGCGCGCTACACCACGGTCGCCGAGCTCGTCGCACTCATCGCCGAGAAGGCCGGAGTGGCCCCGCCGCGATTTCGCTGGCCCGCTGGCCCGATGCGCTTCGCGGCCGCGGTTTGCGAGGACGTGTTCCGCCCCTTCGGAATCGAGCCGCCGCTTCACCGCCGTCGGCTCGATTTCTTTCTCAAGCATCGGGCCTTCCGAATCGACAAGGCCCGGCGGGTTCTTGGCTGGGAGCCCCAGATCGATCTCGCGGCGGGCATTTCCGAAACCCTGGATTGGTACCGCTCGGCAGGCTGGCTCTGATACCGTTGACGCCGTGCAGCCGAACGACGAGCGGATTCCCGTGGTCCAGCGCGCGATCGCCGACCAGAATAAATCGAAGCTCCAAAAGTACCGGGAGCTGGTGGTGGGCCGAGCCGGCCTCACGGCTCTCGTCGTCTATGAGACGGTCATGCTCTTGTCCGCCTGGGTCCCGGGCGCCCTCGGGCTCGTCCTGCGCTCCAAGCTCTATCCGCTGCTCCTGGGCGCGACCGGTCGCAACGTCACCTTCGGCCAGAACGTGGTCCTCCGCCATCCGCACAAGATCCGCATCGGCAACGATGTCGTCGTCGACGACAACGTACTCCTGGACGCGAAAGGAGTCGACAACGACGGAATCGTACTCGAGGACGGCGTCTTCATCGGCCGCAACACGATTCTTTCCTGTAAGAACGGTGACATTCATCTGGAGGAGCGGGCGAACATCGGTTTCAACTGCGAGATCTTTTCCGCCCATCGCGTCCGGGTGGGCAGGGGCGTCATGATGGCGGCTTACGTCTATCTGGTGGGGGGCGATCACATGAGAGATCGACTGGACGTCGCGGTATCGGAGCAGGGACGCATTGGGCTTCCCATCGAGGTTGGCGAAGGAGTGTGGATCGGCGCCCACGCCGTCGTGGGAGGAGGGGTTGTGCTCGGGGAACACGCTATAATTGGCGCTGGCGCCATGGTTCTCGAGGACGTGCCCGCCTATCAAGTGGCGGCGGGGGTTCCCGCCAAAATCGTGCGCGATCGCAGAAAGAAGGAATAGGACCCCGTGTTTGGTGACCGAGCATACGTCGGCAAGCTGCTCAAGACCAGTCTTCCATCCCTGCCGGCCGACTTCGTGAAGACGCAGATCGTGGGGCGCTTCAGCGCCATTCCACCGACGGTGCTGATCTTCAACGTTTCGTACAAGTGCGACTCGAAATGCGTGATGTGCAACTCGTGGAAGCTTCCCTATCACGATGACTTGACCACCGAGGAGTACGCCCGAACGTTCTCGAGCAGGCTGTTTCGCACCATCGAATACGTCGGTATCACCGGCGGCGAGCCCACGTTACGCAAGGACATGGTCGACATCGTCCGGCTGATGGCCGACAATATGCCCCGCCTCCGGAAGATGACGCTGAACACCAACGGCTTCGTCAAAGATCGGGTGGTGAAGACTCTCGAGCGGATCATCGACGTTGCCAACGAGCGGGGCTTCGTCTTTGGCACGCGCGTGAGCCTCGACGGCGTCGGCGACGCGCACGAGGACATCCGTCGGGTGTGGCACGCATTCGAACGGGCGATGGATACCGTTCGCGCGATGCAGGAGTTGCGAAAGAAGAAGTTCTTCAACTTCGGCGTATCCTTCACCTTCACTGCTCAGAACATGGAGGAAGGCGAGAAGATCTACGAGCTCTGCCGGAAAGAGAACTTGAACGTTGTCTTTTCCATCGCCCGCTACTCGGAGCTCGCCTTCGGGAACATGGATCTCGTCGAGTCCACCGAGCTCAAGAAAGATGACTTCCCCCGTCTGGCGTCCTTCTTCCGCGAACGAACTCGCGAGTCCAGGTTCACCGACGGTGACGGCCTTCTCTATCATGCCTACGTCAAGATGTTCGAGAACGGTATGAAGCGCGCCATGCCCTGTCCTTCGATGGACCAGGGAATCCTGCTCAACCCGAACGGTGACATCACCTACTGCGAGAACTCTCGGGTGATCGGCAACGTGCGGCAAACCGACCCTTACGAGCTCTACTTCGACGCCGACAACCTCGCCCTGCGTCAGGAGGTGCTCGATCGGGTCTGCCCCAGCTGTGCGAGCCCGTGCTTCGTCAACGCCGCCGCCATGAAGCGGGTCTTTCCGTACCTGAAGTTCGTCGTCGAGCTCGGCGGGAAGAAGCTCGCCGCGCGCCTCAACGGGTCCTGACTCGATGTGCGGCATCGCCGGCGTCGTGGCTCGCGACGCCCGCCGTCCGGTGGATCCGGCTCTGATCCGTCGGATGGTGGAACGGTTGCACCATCGGGGTCCCGACGACACCGGTCTCGTCACCCTGCCGGGGGTCGGTCTGGGCTTGAAGCGCCTCTCCATCATCGACGTCGCCGGCGGGCGACAGCCGATCACGAACGAAGACGGGAGTCTGACTTTCGTCGGAAACGGCGAGATCTTCAATTTCCGCACTCTGGGCGACGAGCTACGGTCTCGTGGACACCAGTTTCGAACCGGTTCCGACATGGAGACCATCGTTCATGGGTACGAGGAGTGGGGCGACGGGGTCGTCGCCCGACTCAAGGGACAATTCGCATTCGCGCTCTGGGACGGCCCCCGGCGGAGGCTTCTCGCCGCACGCGACCGGGCGGGTGAGAAACCTCTCTGCTATTACGAGGGCGCCCACGACATCGTGTTCGCTTCCGAGCTGAAATCACTCCTCGAACGTGCGGACATCCCCCGCCACCTGGATCCGCGCGCGCTCGACCTGTTCCTCACCTACGAGTTCATCCCCGCGCCGTACTCCATCTTCGAGGGGGTGCGCAAGCTTCCTCCGGCTCACGCGATGAGCATCGAAGACGGAGTCGTGCGAACCTGGGCCTATTGGAACGCTCCCGCGGAGGCCACCGAGCCGCGGAGTGAGGAATCCTGGGCGGAGGAGCTCCGGGAGACGCTGGGCGCCGCGGTGCGTTCTCAGATGGTGGCGGACGTCCCCCTCGGGGCGTTTCTGTCGGGGGGAATCGACTCGAGCGCGGTCGTGGCCTTCATGAGCGAAAGCTCGAAGCGGCCGGTGAAGACTTTTTCCATCGCGTTTCGGGACGCGAGCTACGACGAGTCGGCCTATGCGCGGTTGGTGGCCGAGCGGTTTGGCACCGAGCACACCGTCGAGACGATCGAGCCCGACGTCGCCGGACTCTTCGACCAGCTCGTGGTGCACCTCGACGAGCCCTTCGCCGACGTATCGCTCTTCCCCACGTATCTCCTGTCCCAGGTGGCCTCCCGCCACGTGAAGGTCGTTCTTTCCGGCGACGGGGGAGACGAGCTCTTTGCGGGATACGACTGGTACGTTGCCGATCGCATCGCGCGGACCCTCGCCCGATTCCCGGGTCAAAAGAGCCTCGGGCTGCTCCACCGGGTGAGCGAATGGTTTCCACCAAGCGACAAGAAGAAAGGCCTGGTCAACCGGGCCAAGCGCTTCCTCGAAGGTGCGGTGGCCTCGCCCGAGCTGCAGCACTACCGCTGGATGTCCTACCTCGGTCCCGGGGAAAAAAGAGCCCTGTACTCGGAGGACCTCGCGTCGTCGCTCGGTGCCTCCGACGCTTCCGACGCCGTCGTGTCCCGATTATCGGAGCCACGCGACGACCTCCTCAACCGCCAGCTCTACGCCGACTTCAAGCTCTTTCTCGCCGACGATATCCTGGTGAAAGTGGATCGCATGAGCATGGCGACATCGCTCGAAGCGAGAGCGCCCTTCCTCGACACCGACGTGGTCGAGCTCGCTTTCCGGATGCCGGGCTCTTTGAAGCTGCGGGGCTCGACGAGAAAGTACATCCTCAAAAAGGCGCTGTCGGAAAAGCTGCCCGGAAACGTCCTCCATCGGCGCAAAGAGGGCTTCAGCATTCCGATGAAGAACTGGCTTCGAGACGGGCTGCGACCTCTGATGAACGACTTGCTGTCTCGAGAACGCGTCGAGGCGCGAAAGCTCTTTCGATACGATGCGGTGGAGCGGTTGGTGTCCGAGCATGTCTCGAGCCGGGCGAATCGGGCCCACCAGCTCTTTCCCCTGATGGTATTCGAGCGGTGGGCATCGGAGTTTATTTAGCAGGTTGATGAAAAAGTACAGTCCAGCCTGCCGAGCGGTAGCCAAGACTTCTGCCGTTCGACTTCGCCAAGGCTTCGTCGGAACCGCGCCGAAGCCCGAAGGGCGCAGGCGGGCGAGATCGGCGCGAAGCGCCGCAAAGGCCGAGCCGTGGCGGCTCGATCGATCGCGGGTCCCGCCACGGCATTGAATACTTGAGAGTCTCATGAAGCAACACGTTACCATCGTCGGCGCGCTGTACACTGCTTTTGGCATCATTGGTGTCTTTTGCGCTCTGGCCGCTCTGCTTTTCTTCGGGGGGTTGGCGGGAATCCTCCGGATGGTGGGTGAGCCCGACGCCACGAGAGCGGCGCCGATTCTCGTAGCCCTGGCCGTGTTCCTGTTCTTTGCCATCTCCGTTTTCTCGATTCCTGGCATCGTCGTGGGCATCGGACTTCTCAAGTTCCAGAAATGGGCTCGGGTTGGTGCCATCCTGCTTTCGGCGCTGAACCTGCTCAACTTCCCGTTTGGAACGGCGCTTGGAGCCTACGGACTCTGGGTTCTGCTCAACGAGCAGACGGAGCCGCTATTCGCTTGAAGCTGGTCGAGAACGACCCCCACGGGAGCGCCGCATCCGAGGATCTCTACCTCGCACTTGCGGCGGTATTCATCGCGGCTCTCGTCGCCTGTAATCTCGTCTTCCAGAAGTTCTTTATATGGGAACTGCCCTTTTTCCGGGCGGGATTCTCGTTCCAGCAATCTGTGGGAATCCTGGCCTATCCCGTCACCTTTCTCGTCACCGACATCCTCTCGGAGATCTACGGAAAAGAGCGCGCCGACCGCGTCGTGACCAGCGGCCTCGTCGCCAGCCTCTTCGTGATGGGACTCGTTTTCTTGTCCTCGAGCGTTTCCGCGGCCCCATGGAGCCCGGTGGACGATTCCACGTTCCAGAAGGTGTTCGGCCTCCAATGGCTGGGTGTCACCGCGTCGATGCTCGCCTACCTCGGCGCGCAATATCTCGACATCCGGCTGTTTCATTACTGGAAGCGCCGGACGCGGGGAAAACACCTCTGGCTCCGCAACAATGCCAGCACCATTACCTCGCAGGTGGTGGATACGGCGCTGGTCAACGGGCTTCTCGCCGCGGTCGGAACGACCGGTGTTACCTGGGCGCGATTTCCCGAGCTGTTCTGGAACGGCGTGCTCTTCAAGTGGGCGATGGCGCTCCTCGATACGCCGCTGTTCTACGCCGCCGTGTTCTACTGCCGGAGACGGCTGCGCGCCGCCGGGGAAGTGGGGATACAATTCGCCCCGTGATTCGGAAGGGCATCATCCTCGCTGGCGGGACAGGGAGCCGCCTCTACCCCATGACCTCGGCGGTGAGCAAACAACTCCTTCCGATCTACGACAAGCCGATGATCTATTTCCCCCTGA
>DASPGQ010000318.1 GCA_035620555.1 Vicinamibacteria bacterium | reverse complement strand
GAGCCGGCTCGACGCGTCGAGGCTGAAGAACCAGACACCCCGCTTGCCTCTGGCGACGACATAGGTCCGGACGTTGAGCTCGAGAAACGATGACAGCCCGGGAATGGATGGACACCCTCGCGGCTTCACTCCGGTCATGCGGAACGGCACGACCCCGAGCCAGGTTTCTCCTTCGAAGGTATCGAGGGCCAACCCACTTGGAATGAGCGGGGTGAGCGCCTTTTCCGGAACTCTGAAGTGAGCGAAGAGCAGGTCGTGCCAGGTCATGGAGAGAATCCACGGCCTGCCGCGCGACATGCGGTATTGTAGTCTTTCGTGGATGACTCGAATCTGCTGGAACGCGCGGCTGGGCTTTTCAATCGAAAGCTCTATTTCGAGTGCCACGATCTGCTCGAAGAGGCCTGGGCGGAGGAGAAGGGGGAGGATCGGAAGTTTCTCCAGGGGCTCATCCACGTTTCGGTCGGTCTCTACCACCTTGCGGCGGGCAATTACACCGGAGCGACGAATTTGCTGCGCAGCGGGATCGAGAAGCTCGAGCGGTTTGCGCCGAGTCGGCACGGCCTCGACCTGACCGGACTTCTCGAGAGAGCGCGAACGTGTCTCGACAAGTCCGAGAGACTCGGCGCAGGGGAGCATCTCGCCTGGGGGGACGATGACGTGCCCGAGATGCGCTTCGAGGAGGGCCGAGCCCGATGAGTAAAGTGCTGGCGGCGGTGGCCGTGCTCGCGGCGGTGCTCGTTCTGTCCTTCGATCGGCGCGCCGCCACGGAGGCGGCATCCTATCGCGTCATGATCCTGGGATTCGACGGAATGGATCCCGAGTTTCTGGAATCCATGCTCTCTCAGGGCAAGCTTCCCAACTTTCAGAAGCTCATGAGCGAGGGGGCCTATGCGCCCTGCCGCTCCTTCAAACCCACGAAATCCGTGGTTTTGTGGACCTCGGTGGCGACGGGAAAGCGGATGGAGAAGCACGGGATCGTGGACTGGCAGCTCCTGTCCGATGACGGTCGCAAAGTCCTCGCCTCGGGCGGATCGCGACGAACGGAAGCCTTGTGGAACATCGCGACCTCGGCGGGGAAGACGGTTCAGATCCTCAACTGGTGGGCCACATGGCCAGCCGAAGAAGTGAACGGGCAGATCGTGTCGAACCACTTTCCCCGCTCGCTTCACGAGCCCATCGAGGAGGCGACGTTCCCCGAGGATTTGGCTCGCGAGCTCCGAGGGCTCGGAATGCCCGATCGGGCCGAGGCCGAGCGGGTTCTCTCCGATTCGGGAATCCCCGTCTTTTCGCGCGAGCTGGCCCTCGCCGCGTTTCGGCCCAGCACGCAGTTTCGCGCCCGGTTCCGAACGGCGGCAGGGGTTTTCAACGACGACATGATCACCGAGAAGAGCCTCGGTTACTTGATAAACGGCCGCGGACAGGCCGACCTGGTCGCGGCGCTCTTCCGCACGACGGACGTGTACACCCACTTTCTCTGGCGATTCATCGACCGGCGGGTCGCCGAACCCGTGTACGCCGCGCTCAGGGAGAGAGGCGAGCCCGTGACCGAGCCGATCGCGCACGCCATGGACGAGGCCTATGCCCGCGTTCTCGAGCCGGTCTATCTCCATGAAGACCGGAGACTTGGACGGCTCATGGAGATGGCCGGGCCGGACACGGTTCTGATGGTTGTATCCGATCACGGCTTCCAGTTTCGGGATTACGGGTTCAACCATTACGATGATGGACGTGGCGACGTCCGCGCGCCCGAGGGCGTGCTTTTTCTGTGGGGACCGCCGATCCGTAAGGGTGCTCGCCTCCAGAGCCCTTCATTATTCGACCTCACGCCGACATCTCTTTATTTGATGGGACTTCCCGTTGGTCGCGATATGGACGGGCGGGTCCTCACCGAGGCCTTGACGCCGGTTTTGCTCGCCGGACGCTCAATCGGCCACGTGGATAGCCATGACCGAGGGCCGCGCGGTGGCCAGGCCCGCCCGAGCCCGCTGGATGACCAGGTACTGCGCGAATTGCGGGCTTTGGGCTACATCCCCTGATCCCGCGCAAAGCTACCACCGGCAAGGGTTTCTCGGATATGGAGTTTCGTGTTAACCTTGACACAATCCCTCGGGCTGTAGTACGAATACCGCGCTTTTTCGCACGCGCCCGATGTCGTCACGTAAGTCATCATCAACCAGTCAATTAATAACGCTGCCATTTCGCGCAAAATCATTCAATAGGGTCCGGAATAATGAAACGTTCGTTTA
>DASPGQ010000317.1 GCA_035620555.1 Vicinamibacteria bacterium | reverse complement strand
AACCAAGTCCGCTGCGGGAGTCGCGCCACCTGGATCCTAGGGACGCGCCGTGTGCTCGACGACGCCGAGCTCGAGCCTCCTGGTCAGCGGCGCATGAGACCTGAGAGCGAGCGCCGGGTTTGCGCGCCTTCGTTTTCCACGCTAGATTTCCTCTCGCAACTCACGTCATTTCACTCTGAGGAGGGTTCTTCATGCCCTCGCGCTTCCCGTTCGTCGGTGTGCTCATCGGATCGGTCTTTCTCGCGGCGCCGGCGCTCGTAAACGGCCAGGACCGTGGATTCGTCGTGGGAAACCTCGGCTTCACTTTTGCGGAGAGAACCGATTCGTCCTTCGGGTTCACCGCGGGAGTGGGAATCACCCCGAGCATTCAAATCATCGGCACCTATTCGCACATGAACGACACGTTGACCGGGAATTTTGCTCAGTTCCTCCGCACCCTCAGCGGGGTGGCCGGGCTGAACATCGAGGGCAAGCTACCCGCCGAGTACGGGGCCGGCGGGATCCGTTTCGTCGTCCAGAACCGTGAGACGGTGCAGGTGTACTTCCAGGCCGAAGGCGGCGTGGGAAAAGTATCGCCCGAGCTTCGCTTTTTCGATGGCATGACCGACGTAACCGACGAGGTGAGCGACTTCAACGCCGAAGAGACCGCGGGAGCACTCGCCCTCGGAGCTGGTGTGCGTGTCCTCCTCGGCCCGGTGGTGACCGGCGAGGTCGGCTTCAAATGGCTGAACATCATGACCGACATCGAGCCGCTGAAAGTGAACCGCCTGGACTTCGGCCTGGGCGTGCGATTCTGAGAGGGTCGTTTGCTCGACGAGAGGCTCCGAGTCTCTTCGTTTTCTTCGCATTCGTTTTCAACGACGAATGGTTCTGACGAGCGGCCCGTTCTCTGAAGCGAGGATTCGTTGGATCGCAAGTACGACTACTTGGCACTGCTGACCTCTCTCCTGGTCCTCTTCATCCTGAACGCGATGACCGGTCTCGGCTATCTCTTCCGGCTCGCCGTGGGCCTGACCTCCACCGCGGTGGTGTTCTTCGCCGTGGCCTTCGTGTGGCGCCGGCACTACCATCGGAGTTTCGTCGGCGCGCTAACGCTCGGCGGAAGCTTCGTTCTGGTCAACGCTGCCCGCACCGCCTGGGCCACTCCGCTCTCGCTGGCGATCGCCGACGTTCTCATGATGGGATTCATCCTGATCCTCGGCTACACCATCCTCGGAGAGGTGCTGGGGAGCCGCAGGGTGACCATGAACACGGTTTACGGAGCCGCTTGCGCCTATCTATTGATCGGGCTTCTTTGGGCTGGGTTATACCGCTTCGTCTTCTGGGTCGACCCCGGAGCCTTTCGAATGCCGGAGTCGATATCGGGCAATCCCCAGGAGTTGGTCGACTCTCTTGGCTACTTCAGTTACGTTACGCTGACCACGCTGGGCTACGGTGACATCACTCCGGTGAAGCCCATCGCCCGCGCCCTGGCCGTGGTCGAAGCGGTGATCGGGCAGCTCTACGTAGGAATCCTGATCGCCCGAATGGTGGGGCTGCACATCGCATCCGCGACGGCGAGCCGATCGAACGACGGTTGAGCTCGGTCGCTTGCTCCTGCTGCGAACATGGTTCTCTATCAGCGAACGGTATCCGCATAATTCATGAATGAGCTTGATAATGCATGACTCGTTATATCGGATCGCTTTGTCTGTGAGCTCACGAAGGCAGAGGGAGCTTTGGCGTGCTCCGCCGCATGACGGAGAATGCACCGATGAGCGATGTGCTCGTCGACACCCACGCGCATTTGACCGCGAGCGAGTTCGATTCCGATCGAGACGACGTGCTTTCTCGAGCCCGGGCGGCCGGCGTGGGTTTCGTCCTCGCCGTGAGCGAGACCCTCGAGGATGCGAAAGCGAACCTGGCGCTCGCCGCCGCGCACCCCGATATGGTTCGACCGCTCGCCGGTCTCCATCCCGAATACCCTGACACCGCTCAGGCCCGGCAGCTCGTCGAGTGGATTCGAGAGCATCGCCAGCAACTGGTGGGGATCGGAGAAGTCGGTCTCGACTACTGGCGCGTACAGGACGAAGGCGGGAGAGAGAGGCAGCGGGCGAGCTTCGAGGGTTTCGTCGATCTGTCGCTCGAGCTCGATCTGCCCCTGAACGTGCACTCCCGCTCGGCGGGCGAGAGAACCGTCGCCTGTTTGTTGGAACGTGGCGCTCGGCGAGTACAGCTCCACGCGTTCGACGGCCGCGCGTCTAAAGCGATGCCTGCGGTCGAGGCGGGGTATTACTTCTCCGTACCTCCGTCGATCGTGCGCTCGCCCCAGAAGCAGAAGTTGGTGGAACGGCTGCCGCTCCGCTGCCTCCTCCTCGAGACCGACAGCCCGGTTCTCGGACCGGTCGCGGGTGAGCGCAACGAGCCAGCTAACTTGGTGATTTCGCTTCGGGCGATCGCCGAGATCAAAGGGGTTCGGGAAGAGGAGGTGCGATCGGCAGTGGTCGAGAATACGCAGCGGCTCTGGGGTCTGCCCGCCTGACCGAATCGTGGAGAGCCGGACCACGCATCGCGGCGAGGAATCGTTCCTCGCCGCGACGCCGTACGTTCATCAGTGCCAGGTGATGGAGCTTTTCATTTCCTCGATGGCCTTCTCGCGCTCTCCCGCGGCATAGGATGCCGCGAGCGGCTCGGCGTCCCGGAAGTTGATGCGCCCCACGCGACCGGTGGCCTCGTGCCGCACGTAGATGTTAACCGCGGGGAACTTGTGCGGGATGGCGGCCGCTTCCAGAACCGCGATCGGTGCGAACGACTCGAACTCCCGAATGCCCATGGTGAGCCGGATCTCGGCATCCGTGCCCTCTCCGTCGGTGGAGTCGTTCATGTTTACCTTGCAGGATTGGCCTTGTGCCACCATCGCAGTCAACTTGCCCGATAGGGCCTTGTGGTAGGTGTCGATTCGAGCTTTCTGTGCGAAGGCGGCTCCACCCATTCCCACGAACAGGACGGCGACCGCGGCAACGACTACGGAACGAAATCTCATGTGTTTCTTCTCCTTCATGCCCGTGGCCCCTGGCCCTCAGGCACATTGGTTCGATTGAACAAGAGGTTCCATTATGCAACCAAGTTTCCCTTCACGCCAACCGCGAGCTCAACGGAACGAGGCGAGGAAAAGGAGCACCCACCCCAGGAGAAATGCCAATCCGCCAAGGGGTGTAACGGCACCGAGCCAACGCTGGCCGGTCACACTCAAGAGGTAGAGTGAGCCCGAGAAGACGAGGATGCCGATGGTGAACGCCCATCCGGCTCCGGCGGCGAGTGCGCTCGCTTGGCGCTCGGTGAGCCAGGAAACGGCAAAAAGGCCGAGGGCATGGTAGAAGTGGTAGCGGACGCCGGTCTCGAAAACGGCCAGCATCTCGGGTGGGAGTCGCTGTCGAAGAGAGTGGGCGCCGAATGCTCCGAGCGCCACCGCCAGGAACATGAAGACGCTTCCGAGACGAAACCAGGGCATGATGGTTGGGAGTCTAACGCAAAAGACTTCGTTGCTACTCGTCACCCTGGCTTTGTCCGCCGCCAGTGAGGCTCAGCCGAGAACGGGCTCGGGGACGAGCCGCCTTCCCGATTCGACACCGATGGAAGGAGTGCACCTTGGCGCCGGTGACTGGCATCTGATGATTCACGGGTTTCTGAACCTCGTGTTCCAGGCCGAATCTGAGCCGCGCGGACGGGAGGAGACGTTCTCGACGAACATGGTGATGCTCGATGCCGGCCGCGGGCTTTGGGGCGGGGAGCTCGGTGTTCGCTTCATGGGCTCGCTCGAGCCGACGCTGGGCGGGGACGGCTATCCCCTTCTTCTGCAGACCGGCGAGTCGGCCGATGGCCGCAATCCCCTCTTCGACCGACAGCACCCGCACGACCTGCTCATGGAGATCGCCGTGCGGTTTCGAAAGGGGCCGCTACAGGTCTACCTCGCACCGGTAGGGGAACCGGCCCTCGGTCCATCCGCGTTCATGCACCGACTCTCGTCTGCGGTCAATCCGGTCGCCCCCTTGACCCACCACTGGCTCGATGCCACCCACATCAGCTATGGGGTATTGACTTTCGGCCTCACCTTCGTCGATTCGCTTCGAGTCGAGGGCTCGGTCTTCAACGGTCGAGAGCCCGACCAATATCGCTGGAACCTGGAGCGCTTCCGACTGGATTCTTACTCCGGGCGCGTCACCTGGAACCCGAAACGAAACTGGTCGTTTCAGGCAAGCGCGGGAAAGCTCACAGAACCCGATCGTCTCCACCCGGGTCTCGACGTTGTCAGGACGACCGCATCCGTGATTTACAATCGGCCCCTCGAGACGGGAAACTGGCAGACCATGGTCGCCTGGGGCCGCAACGATACCGAGCGGCTCACCGCGCCCCCGTCGTCGCTTCCGCCGGGCGTGCATATACACTTCACCCCCGGCGTCTCACCCCATCAGAACGCGCTTCTCGCCGAGACCAGCGTTCGGTTCGCTTCTGCCCACGCGATCTTCGCGCGGTTCGAGTGGGCGGAGAAGGACGAGCTCTTCATCGCCGCCGATCGGCGGCACGACGACATCTACGCGGTATCGAAGCTCAGCTCGGGGTATGCGTTCGACTTTCTACGAGTCGGTGATGCCCGATGGGGCGTGGGTGCTTATGCCAATCTCTACTGGGTCGACGAGCAGCTCGAGTTCGTCTATGGAAAACGCCCCAAAGGCGTCGGTCTCTTCCTCCGCTTCGAGATTTCCTGAGCGGCCGACGAGCCAGGATCGACGAAAACTCAGCGAGCCTTCTGCCCTGGCTCCAGCGGGTCTTGGAGAGCCCGCGGCTCGTCGGGATAGAGCTCGGCAACGTATCGTTCGTAGCCGTTGAACAGCGGTGTGGGAAAGCGTTCCTCATTGTCGAGCCAGAGGGACTCGGCCTGACTCCACCGTGGGTGCGGT
Source organism: Vicinamibacteria bacterium (assembly GCA_035620555.1). NCBI lineage: Bacteria > Pseudomonadati > Acidobacteriota > Vicinamibacteria > Vicinamibacteria bacterium. The sequence continues at coordinate 8,814 of DASPGQ010000317.1, read as the reverse complement.
ATGAACGGGTTGACGTTCGAAAGAAAGCCGTACTCGTGGGGCTGAATCTGCCAGAAGGTCTCGGGCTCCTTGGAGACGAGCTCCATCTTCACGATCGATTTGGGATTCTTGTAACCGTACTTCCACGGAACGACGATGCGGACGGGCGCCCCGTGCTGCTTGAGGAGCGGTTTGCCGTACACGCCGGTTGCCACGAGCGCGAGCTCGTTCGTCGCTTCGTCGATGCGCAGCCCCTCGTGGTAGGGCCACGGGTACCAGTGTGCCTCGCGAACGCCGGGCATCTGCTTGGACTTGACCGCGCTGACGAATCTGACGAACTTGGCCGAGCTCTTCGGCTCGACCGCTTCGAGAAGCTTGGACAGCGGAAAACCCGTCCAGGGCACGTTCATCGCCCATCTCTCGACGCAGCGAAAGTGATAGACGCGTTCCTCCTGATCGAAGGCGAGGAGGTCGTCGAGATCGAACGTCCGCGGCTTGGCACATTCCCCGGAGACTTCGAGCTTCCAGGGTGTCACTTCGAACTCCCCGGCGTGACGCCACACGGGGCCTCCGCGCCCCGGCAGGAATTCGTAGAAGTTGTTGTGCGCCGCGGCGATTTCCCTCGGCGTCAGGTCCTTTCGCTCGATCGCTTCCGGCACCTGGAATTTCGCGTTGGCGGGCGCGGGAAACACTTTGGCGTTCTCGTAAGGCGGCGTCAGCAGATCGGGCTCAGCGGCCCGCAGAAAGTAGGGGGCCGCCACCATGCCCATCCCGAGCGAGGCAATGAACCGCCTGCGGCCGAAGAAGATTTCCGGGGGAGTGACGTCTCGCGACGGGACGTCGGGCAGATATTTCTTCATCACCGTCGAGCCTCCGCAGCTCACATCTTAGCATCTCCGATTCCGATGTAGCCTACGCCCTTCCGCTACCAGTGATAGCCCGTCCCAATGGACGCCGCGGCCAGCCCCATGACTCCGGTTGCCTCGCTAAAGACCAGACGAAACTGTGGACGAAGCGAGAAACGTGGCGTCAGAAAAATCTTGACTCCTCCTCCACCGCCCCATGCGAAGCCATTCTCTTCCGACCGGAAGGTGGTCGGCGTGCCACCGACCGGGTAAGTATGGGTTGTCTCGGAGCGAAGTAGTCCCGCGCTTCCCGTCACGAAGACCTGCGTCCGTCCTTCCGAGAAGTGGTAGACCACGTTTCCGAACACCCCGGTGGCGGTCCCCTCGAGGGGGCCGCCGGCAATCTCGCGTTCGTGCTGCGCCCTAAACGCGTCTACCTCGACCGACGCTCTGGTTGCGAGACGGAATCCGACTCCACCGAGGAGATAAGGTCCATTCCCGAGGGAGCCTTCGTCACCGCCCACACGAGACGCTCCAATCCCTGCGAAAAGCTCTCCTCGGTTCGCGGGGCCCTGCGCCGCTACCTGTACCGAGGCGAGGAGGAAAACGAATATCAGCAGATTCGAGCGCACCCGGTAATCTCCGTCCCTTTGGATCCGCACGGGCGAAATCATACTGAACCAGTGGGTGTCGTTCTAGACCGTGGAGCCGACGACGAGGAGTCATCGTGTCACCGCGCTTCTCCACTGTCAGCGCCCAAGACGTCTACCGTGCCGAGCGACAGCCAGGGTGATGACTCCGCCCGGCGTGTGACGCGATACAGGAAGACGATGTTGTCGCCTCGATAAACCGTGGGTTCGGGAACTTCGAACGATAACACGGTGTTCCTTCCTCCCGAGACCTGGGCCCGGCCCGCGGAAACGCCGTTCAACCCAAATTCCACCACGATGGGCTCGGGCTCTTGGTTGGCTTCCGGAATGACCCGAATATCGAGGCGAATCGTGATCGGCTGCGCTCGAGCGACGGGTACGAGAAGCCGAACGCGACGCGGTCTCGCCAGGGCTCTCGGTGGGTTCGACCTAGTCGGCGTCTCTTCCCATCCGCTGAGCAAATGCCAAGAGTCTTCGGGAACGAGCTGATACGAGCCCGCATCTTCGAGCTCTTCGGCTTTGGCGAGGGAGGAGGCGTAGTAGTGACGGAGGTGGGGGCCATAGGCGCCCTCGATGGGAGGGCGGCGATACGGGTCGAGACCGGTCCACAACATGACGAGCACGACACCGCAGCCGAGCCACGACGACAAGGTCAGCCAGTGTTTGCCGCGGCTCATCGGGGCCCCTCGCGCGTCCGTCGGCGCTCGATCAGGAGGCGACCCAGGATGACGATCGCGATCGGATAGGCTGGCCGATCGGGAACGAAGAGATAGCAGAACACCAGGATCGTGATCAGAAGCGCCGACCACTGGGGCAGTTCGTATCGCAAGCGCTCGAGCTCGACGAGCGCGAGGGGTACGACGACGGGAAACGCAAAGTAGAGAAGCCTCTCCTCGTTCATCGGCACGAAGAGCTGCGCCGCGACGAGCAAGGCATAAGGTGAATAGCGACGGGCGAAGCGGCGCCAGTTCGTGTCGAAAGCATTGGCGATTGCGAGAAGCGCGAGGTAGCTGAAAAGACCTCTCCACAAAGCCCGATAGGATTCCATCGAGCCGAACCACGGTTCGCGATCAACCGACCAGGGAGTCAAATAGGGGAACAGCACGCCGTCGGGTGCCCAGAAAAGACGTAAGATGAGGACCGCCACGATTGCGGGCATTGACACGACCATGGTGCGCCACGCAGCTCGCAGATCGAGAACCTTTGCGCCGGAAAGACGAAGATACAGGACCGGCACGACAAAGAAGGCGCTCTCCTTGACGAGAGTACTCACGAGGAGGAGCAATGCCATCGGACCGTCGTCGATCTCGCGCTCGATGGCGAGGAGCAGCAGCGCGATGGACGTCAGGGCGAGCGGGTCGACGAGAAAATGGTTCCGGAGAAAGACGGAGACCTCCGGCGCGGTGCCAAGGAAAGTAACACCCAGCAAGCCGATCACGTGGTCGAATCCGATGACGCGGAAGAATGTGTACCCCAGCACCATGGTGAGCAGCAGACCGCCGAGCGTCAGCGCGAGAAACGAAGCCTCGTGCGGGAAGGGAAGCCAGTGAACGACGAGTGGCACACCCAATCGATAGGCATACGGAGCTCGGGTGAAGGTCAAAGGCGAATCGGCCATTGCGAGATAGACGTGAGCGTCGAGACCGGGGGCGTCGTCACGGGCGACCGGTAGGCCCCGGGTCGGGAGCAGGTTCACGACGAGCAGACTCGCGGACAGCGCGAGAGCCGCTCCCAGCTGGCGCGGCGAGATTCGCGCGCGATCCGTTTTCGGCATCACTTCAACCCGTTCTCGAGCCGCTTCTCGGTTCACAATTTCATGAAGAGGTTGTTCAACGACTCGGAAAGCGTCGGGTGCGCGAAAACGCCGTCCCGCAGTTCTCTTGCCGACAGGCCTCCCATCATCGCTACCTGGACGACGCTCATGACCTCGCCGCCATTGACGCCGAGTATGGCCGCGCCCAAAATCCTATCGGTGTCCGTTTCGACGACGGCTTTCATGAATCCGCGTGTTTCGTCCGACTCGAGCGCCCGGGCGACGTGGCTCATCGGAAGTTTGGCGACGCGATAAGCGAGGCCTTCTGCCTTCGCTTGCCGCTCCGAAAGTCCCACGCGGCCGAGCTCCGGATCGGTGAAGACGGTGTAGGGAACGAACCGACCCCGGATGGTTCCTTTACCGTCTCCCAGCAAGTTTCTCTCGATGATTCTGTAATCGTCGTAGGAAATGTGGGTGAACGCGGGGCCGCCCTTGACGTCCCCCAGGGCATAGATGCCCTCGGCCTGGGTCTCGAGCCGCTCGTTTACAGGAATGAAACCCCCTGGATCGACCTCGATCCCCGCTGCCTCGAGGTTCAAACCCGCCGTGTCGGGAACGCGGCCCGTTGCCACGAGCAGGACCGAGGCGGAAACCGTCCGTCCCCCCTCGGGGGTGTCGACCACCAGAATCGTACTTCCCTCGCCATTGCGAGCCACGCTCTGCGGGACGGATGAGACAAGGGTATCGATGCCTTCCTCTCGCAGGATGGTCGCCAGCTCGGTTGCCACGTCTTCGTCCTCGCGCGGCAAAAGCTGTTCTCGCCGCTGCACGATCGTGACTCGCGCACCGAAACGGCGAAACATCTGGCCGAACTCGACGGATATGTAACCGCCTCCGATTATGACGAGGTGATCGGGCACCCGTGCTAGCTCCATGATCGAAGTGGAGTCGAGATAGGGCACGTCCGATAGCCCCGGAATGTCGGGGACACTCGGCCGGGCTCCCGCGTTGATGAAGATGAGGGGTGCCTTCAACCGAGCTTCGGTTCTGTCTGGCCGAGTGACTCGAATCTCGCGCTCGGAGAGGAAGCTCGCTTCGCCGAAGATCAATTCGAGGTTGGCCTGCTGCTCGAGCCCTTTCCGATTTCCTTCGCTGAATCGATCGACGATCTTACGCTTCCGCTCCCGTACCCTGTCGAGATCGACGGACACGGGTCCGGTCGACACGCCGTAGTCGGTGGCGCGGCGGGCGAGATAGGCGACGCGTGCGCTTGCCACCATCGTCTTGGTAGGCGTACACCCCCTGACCACGCAGCTCCCACCGACTTTTTCTTCTTTTTCGATAATCGCGGTACGTCGCCCGGCCTCTGCCAAGCTCCTCGCGAGCGGTTTTCCCGCCTGCCCGGTTCCGATCACGATGGCTTCGTAAGACTCTCTGGTGCCCATTTCCGGACCCCTCCTCGGGGAATGTATCATCGACGCTCGAGGCGCCATGGGAGAAGCGGAGTGGCGGAGTTTCGTCGAAGACGTTCGTGGCGGCGGACGGTATCATTTCAGCGAGCACTGGCGGCGTTTTCAGAGTGCCTATGCCGATCGGCCGTCCTCCATGGGGCCCCCCGTCGCCTGGTGGCCGGACGAATCGACTGTCGCGCGATCCAACCTCGCTTCGTTCATGAACGAGTTGTCGCTTTCGAGCTACTCGGCGCTCCACCGCTTTTCGGTGGAGTCCCGCGAGGCGTTCTGGGATCGCGTCGTGACTCGTCTCGGGATCCAATTCGCCGCGCGACCCCGCAGCGTCCTCGATCTCAGCCGAGGAGTCGAGGATCCGCGATGGCTCGAGGGCGCCAGACTCAACATCGTCCTTAGCTGCTTTTCGTCGAGCCCCGAAGCCGCCGCGATCGTCTGCGCGCGCGAGGACGGCGGAGCGGTCGAGACGATGAGCTACGCGGAGCTCGAGCGGGAGACCCTGCGCTTCGCCAACGGACTGCGGGGGCTCGGGTACGTGCCGAAAGACCGCGTCGCGCTCTACATGCCGATGACGCCGGAGTGCGTGATCGCCTATCTGGGCTTGGTGCGCTCCGGTTGCGCGGTCGTTTCCATCGCCGACAGCTTTTCGGCGGGCGAGCTCGCAAAGCGCCTGGAGATCGCGGGCGCCAGGACGGTCGTCACCGTCTCGAGCTACGGTCGAGCCGGGCGGCGAATCGAGCTTTATCCCAAGGTGCGCGAGGCTCTGGGGCTGCTCGGAGGGGGGCGTGCGATCGTCATCGGAGAGGCGCGGCTCGAGGCTGGCGACATCGCCTGGTCCGACGTTCTCGATTCGGCCGATCGGCCCGTCATCGAGATCACGGAGCCCGAGCACGTGACGAACGTCCTCTTCTCATCGGGAACGACGGGAGATCCGAAAGCCATCCCCTGGACGCAACTGACCCCTCTCAAGTGCGCCCTGGACGGGCATTTCCACCAGGACATCCACCCGCGAGACGTCGTGTGCTGGCCGACGAACATCGGCTGGATGATGGGGCCCTGGCTCATCTACGCGAGCCTTCTGAACCGAGCGACGATCGCTCTCTACGAGGGCGCGCCGGCCGGCCAGGCCTTCACCCGATTCGTTCGCGAGGCGGGTGTGACCATGCTCGGCGTCGTCCCGTCGATCGTGCGGAACTGGCGGCAGTCCGAGAGCGTCGGCGACGGCGACTTCGCCGGGGTTCGCGTCTTCAGCTCTACCGGCGAGGCCTCCACCTCCGAGGACACTCTCTGGCTGATGAGTCGCGCGGAGTACCGGGCGCCGGTGATCGAGTATCTCGGCGGCACCGAGATCGGCGGAGGACATATCACCGGCACCGTCCTCCACTCCGCATCGCCAGGCACGTTCTCGGCGAAGGCCCTCGGCACGGAATTCTACGTGCTCGACGAGCGAGGCCACGAGGTTTCGGAAGGGCAGACGGGGGAGCTCTTCCTCGTTCCGCCCTCTCTCGGGCTCTCTCAGCGGCTCTTGAACCGGGACCATCACGACGTCTACTACCAGGCTTGTCCCCCGGGACCGAACGGCGAAACACTGCGGCGTCACGGCGACGAGATGGCCCTGCTCGCGAAAGGCTACTTCCGGGCCCAGGGCCGCGCCGATGACACGATGAATCTCGGGGGAATCAAGGTATCGTCGCTCGAGCTCGAAAGGGTGGTCAACGAGCACCCGGGGGTGCTCGAAAGCGCCGCCGTCGGCGTACAACCCCGAGGAGGCGGTGCCGAGAAGCTGGTGGTGTTCGTAGTTCCTGCCGCCTTGGGCCATTCGGGGGATGAGCTCCAGAATACGCTCGGTCGAGCGATCGCCGCGAAGCTCAACCCCCTCTTCAGGATTCACGAGGTGGTCGAGGTCGATTCGCTGCCGCGAACCGCATCCAACAAGGTCATGAGACGGGAGCTGCGCGCGCGATACCAGCGAGGCGATCGCGCCGGGTAGGCTCGAGCAAAAAGGCCCTTCGTCGAAACTTCATAACAGAAAGGCGGCTCCCAGTCCGGCGGATAGCATCAGCAAAAAGCCCGGCACGACTGCCCGTTTGATCGCGGGACTCCCGGTGAGCAGGACGATGCCCGCCTTGACGACGGTGTTCGCCATGGCCGCCAGCGTGACGGCTCGTGAGGCAACCGAGGGGTCGAGACCTCCTTCGGGCAGGCTCAGCTCGGCCATGGAGAGAGTGATCGCGTCGACGTCCGTGAATCCCGCGATTACCGAGGAGAAATAGATTCCTTCGTTGCCGAAATGAATCTGGGCGACACGAGACACGAGCAGGATCAAACCATATAGAGCGCCGAAGCGAATCGCCGGTCCCAGCTCGAACGGGTTCGAGAAATCGACGTCCTGGTCGCCGCCTCCTCTGCCTTTCGATCGAGCAAGAAACAGGCAGTAGAGTGCTCCCGAAAGCGCCGCAAGGAACATCGGGATCCAGAGGGAGCCGATAAGGGTTCGGTTGACGACCGCAACTTCCACGACGACGCGGACGAACATCGTGACCCAGGCGATGAGGATGGCGATGCCAAACACTCGGGAGAGACCGCTCGCGTGCTGACTTCGCTGTGAGAACGTCAACGTAACCGCCGTGCTCGAGGCAAGCCCCCCGAGAAGACCGGTAAGGGCGATGCCGTGCGCCGATTCCATGAGCTTCATCACCACGTAGCCGAGGAAACTCAAGCCGGAGATCAGGACGACCATCAGCCAAATACGATGCGGGTTGAGGACATCGAAAGGTGGGTCACCCAGGCCGGTCCGGGGCAGCACGGGAAGCACGATAGCGGTGATGACCCCGAACTTGACGATGGCGATGATGTCTTCGCGCGTCAGGCGGCGGGTGAACTGGTGGATCTCGAGCTTGAAGGAGAGGAGCAGGGTCACCACGACGCCGAGGGCCACTGCCAACTCTTCCCGGTCGAAGTAGCAGAGGGCACCGGCGAGGAGCGTCACGATGGCCGCGATCTCCGTCGTCATGCCGACGTCACCGCGCTTCGCGGTAATCAGGTAAGCGACGACCACGAGTGCTCCGACCAGGAAGATGGGTGCGACGAGCCCCCAGGGGGAGCCGAGCTCGTCGGCGAGCAGAGCACCGGTGCATCCGGTGAGCCCGAGCAGGGCGAAGGTGCGAACGCCGGCAGCCAGGGTGGACTCTTTCTGGTCGACGTAGGCGAACTCGCGCTGGAGGCCGACGAGTAATCCGATGGCGGCCGCGGTGCCGAACCGATAGAGGAGCTCGGTGCTCATTGGACAAACGGATCGCGCCGGGAGAGAAGTCTGTTGGCTGTCACGTCTTTACACTGCTCAATGCCGTGGCGGGACCCGTAATCGATCGTGCCGCCACGGCTCGGGCTGTTTACGGCGCGGCAACTTTGCGGTGGGCAGCCCTTCGGGGCAGCCCCGCAACATCTCATTCCCGCGAAGCAGCCCGAATGCGGACGATTGCGCCGGGCTCGCTCCGCTCGCGCAGGCTGGAATGTACTTTTTCATCAGCCTGCTAAGGCGCCTGTGCTTCAGGGACGTCGCCGCGCGTGGCGGTAATCTTCGAGCGGATGCCTCCGCGTCCCCGCCAAAGGGTCTGGACGACGAGCCAGCGGGGCTTCATCACTTCGTTGAGATCGTCCGCGATTCGATTGGTCACCGCCTCGAAGTAGATGCCCTGGTTGCGGTAGGCCTGGAAGTAGAGCTTGAGCGACTTGAGCTCGACGCACCGTCGGTCGGCGCAATATCGAATCGTGATGGTTCCGAAGTCCGGATGACCGGTTTTGGGGCAGACGCTGGTGAACTCCTCGTTAACGTGCTCGATCACGTAGTCGCGCCCGGGAGCGGGGTTGTCGAAGCATTCTAGGATCTCGGGGCTCGCCATGGCGGAAAAGTGTAGAGCTTGCGCCCCATTTTCGCTACAACCGCTCGCGTGGGCTCAGGGCTCGATGACGATCGGGACGACCTGGTAATCGACGGCATCGACGGAGACGGCAGTGGCCACCGTGAAGAAATGGCGGCCGCTGAGACCCGCCGTGGGCGTCACGGTGAGAAGACCGGTGTCGAAGTCCACCTGGTATCGAAGGTCGGGAGGCGCGATGAC
>DASPGQ010000316.1 GCA_035620555.1 Vicinamibacteria bacterium | reverse complement strand
AAGCCGACGGTCGAGAACGAAGGCCGATTCATCGAGCACCGCGGTGACGGAGGCATTCGTCGTCAGCCGCAGCGTGATGCCCGGCATCACGTAGCGGACGTGATTGCTTCCATGGGTCCGTACCGGCGGAGTCTTCGCCATGCTGGTCGTGGGCCGGAGCCGGATACGCACGCGCGGGCTTCCCCCGAGCGGGCGGGCCGAGCGCACCATCATCAATGGCCGGAACATTCGGCCGAATTGCTTGAAGCGGGGAGCGAAGTCGGCGATCTCCACCGCCGCCCCACGGCTGTCGAAGAGACGCGTGATCAAAACCGCGGTGTTCGCAACGTACTCTTGCTCCGACCGTACCGCGTCGAGCAGCTCGATCTCGTAGAAGCCGTCGTCGGGCTCGCCCTCCCCGTCCTTGAGGAGGCTATCGAAAACCGGCTCGCTGTCGAACCTCGGAAGGCACGCCCAAACGATTCGCGCGCGACCGTCGAGGAGTGCGCTCGAGCTCGAGTTGCCGATCAGTGCCAGTTGGAGATCGCTCATCTCTTGTCTACGGGAACGAGCGCGGCGAGCTCGCCCGCCTCGAAGTCCTCGATAACGTCTCCCTGTTCATCCGTCGTCGCGTGGACGACGAGGTTATGGGTTCGCTCCGGATCCTCGTCCACCGCCGGGTCGGAGCAGGAAGACCCGAGCGAGATGGTGAGGGTGCGGGTTCGCGTCGTCTCGGAGCGATCGTCCACTACCCACACATAGTACTCGAGCGCACGGACCACCCCGCTGGCAACGGGGAGTGTCGCGCAGAACTGGATTCCATCGGAGAGCATCCGCGTCCAATAGAACGCGTCGCGACCCGCCGCCCGGAAGTACACCCGGGTGCGTTCGATCTCCCCGTCGTCGAGAACGTACGCGCAAATCCGCACGTTCTTTCCTGCCAGGGAGCAATCGATGGGCTCATGGTCGATGACGGGTGCTTCGGTCGACGCCAGGAAGGCACCAGTGAGGACCGCAAAGGCAAGGTGGCTCGTCACCGGCATGAAATCATCTTCGATTCTCCCATGGAAGTACTTGGAACATCAATCGTTTGTAGCTATCCTTACCACGGGATCCACGTGAGTACGAACGCGTCCTTTCGCCTCGATGCGCTTTGCGCGCGGCTTCACGGCGAGCTCGTGGGAGACGGCGCCATCGAGATCACCGGGCTCAGCTCGCTCGCCGATGCCGGCCCCGGGGATCTGAGTTTGTTCGCCGACCCTCGTTACCGCAAGGAGCTCGCGAACACGAAGGCCTCGGCGATCGTAGCCAGGGAGCGAATCCCCCACCCGCCGATCGCGCAGGTGCTGGTGAAGGACCCCTTGCTCGCGCTCATCGATCTCGTGGAACTGTTTCATCAACCCACGAGCTTCGGGTCGGGTGTGCACGCGCTTGCTTCGGTCTCGCCCTCGACTCGACTCGGCGAAGGCGTGACCGTAGGTCCGTTCGCCGTCATCGGTGAGGACGTCACGATCGGGGCGCGCACGGTCGTGCACCCTGGTGCCTACCTGGGTCCGTCGGTGAGCGTCGGAGACGACTCGCTCATCTGGACCAACGCCGTCATTCGCGACGGCTGCCGGCTGGGCGATCGGGTGATCATCCACCCCGGTGCGGTCATCGGAGCGGACGGATTCGGCTTCGCCAGGCGTGACGGCAAGTTCCACAAGATTCGTCACGTGGGAATCGTCGTCATCGAGGACGACGTGGAGATCGGTGCCAATGCCACCATCGACCGGGCGACCCTGGGGCAGACCCGCATCGAGCGCGGTGTCAAGATCGACAACCTCGTCCACATCGCACACAACGTCCACATCGGTGAGGATTCGGCGATGGCGGCGCAGGTGGGCATTTCCGGAAGCACCGTCGTCGGCAAGCGAGTTCTCATGGGAGGTCAGAGCGGCCTCGTGGACCATCTGACGATCGGCGAAGACGCGGTTCTCATCGCTCAATCCGGAGTCATCGGCGACGTTCCCGCGGGCGCCACCGTGTCGGGCTATCCCGCCCGACACCACCGCGAGGTTCTCAAGTCGACGGCGGAGCTTCGCGGACTCGAGAAGCTGCGCAAGCGGGTGCGTGAGCTCGAGAAGGAGATCCTCGCGTTGAGGCAGGGCCGGTGATTCCCGTCGAGCAAGCGCTTCGCATCGTTCTCGATCGGGCCAAGCCACTTTCCACTGAAGAGATCGACTTCGGCCAAGCGACCGGACGCCTTCTCCGCGAGGACGTCGTCTCCGACGTCGACATGCCTCCGTTCCCCCGCTCGGCAGTCGATGGCTATGCGGTCCGCGCGAAAGACGTCCGCCAGATCCCCGCTCGGCTCGACGTCGTCGGCACCATACCCGCCGGCACCTTCCCCACCTTTCGCGTCGAAGCGGGTCAGGCGGCATCGATCATGACCGGTGCCCCAGTACCGGAAGGCGCTGACGCCGTGCAGATGGTCGAGCATTGCCGCTTCGACCGAGACCGCGTCGAGGTGCTGATCGCGGTCGACGAAGGCCAGAACGTCGCCCCTCGGGGAAGCGAGGTTCGCCTCGGAGACGTTGTCCTCAAGGAAGGGACGAGGCTCGACCCCGCGGCGGTCGCGGTCGCGGCGACGGTGGGCAAGACGACGCTCGTCGTGGGTCGCAAACCCCGGGTCGCGGTGGCAGCAACCGGCAACGAGCTCGTCCATCCATCCCATAAACCCGCACCGGGACAGATCCGAAACAGCAACGGGTTTTCTCTGCTGGCCCAGTGCGCTGCGGCGGGCATCGAAGCAAGCTACCTCGGTGTCGCGCTCGACACCGAATCGTCGCTCGATGAGGTCATCACCAAGGGTCTCGACGCCGACGTTCTGATGCTTTCCGGTGGGGTCTCGATGGGGCGCTTCGATCTCGTAGAGGACGTACTCGCTCGACATCGCGTGCGCATCCACGTGGACGCGGTGGCGCTCAAACCGGGAAAGCCCCTCGTTTTCGGAACCACCGATGAGGGTCGGCTCGTTTTCGGACTTCCGGGAAACCCGGTATCCACCATGGTGACGTTCGAGCTCTTCGTCCGTCCCGCCTTGGCACGGCTCGAGGGGGCGGCAAACCCGGTACGCCCGCTGTTTCGGGCGAAGCTTCTGACCGAGCTCGTGAACCGCGGAAATCGGCGCGCGTATCTTCCCGGGTGGATCTCGGTCGACGACGAGGGGCAGAGCATCGCCCGTCCGATCCCCACGCGAGGCTCGGGCGACATCGTCGCTTTCTCGAAATCGAATGCCCTTCTCATCGTGCCCGAAGACCGGGAACGACTCGAAGCGGGAGAGCCGGTGCGTTATTACGCCCTCGACAGCTCCCTGCTCAAAGAGGACCGATGGCGAAACGCCGGTTGAGTCACGTCAAGGCGAGCGGCGCTCCCCAGATGGTAGACGTTTCCCGCAAGCCGTCTACCGACCGCGTGGCGGTGGCAGCCGGACGGATACGCATATCCGAGGAGGCGATGCGCGTCGTGCGGACAGGAGGCACCGCCAAGGGGAACGTCGTCGAGACGGCTCGCCTTGCCGGGATCCTGGCGGCGAAGCGGACGGCGAGCTTGATTCCTCTGTGCCATCCCCTCTCTCTCGATCACATCGACGTCACCATCGAAGAGTGTCCCGGCGGTCTGCGGATCGAAGCACGCATTCGCTCTCGCGGCCGTACCGGGGTCGAAATGGAGGCGCTCACCGCGGTGTCGGTCGCGGCGCTGACCGTTTACGACATGGTGAAAGCGGTGGACAGGGCGATGGTCATCGACGACATACGCCTCCTCAGAAAAGAAGGCGGTCGCTCCGGCACTTATTTACGGAAAGAATCTTGAAAACCCTTCCCAAGAGACCCGGCGGGCCCAGCGGGACCCGCCCGGGTCGGGCTGCCAAGAAGAAGCCCGCCCGCCCGCCGGCGAGACCCGCACGACCCCGACCGACCGCGGTTCGCCGCCCCGTTTCTCCTTGGACCAAGATCTTCGCTCTGGGTGTCCTTCTGCTCGCGATTCTCGCCATCGGCAGCGGCGGGTGCGTCTACCTTCTCGCCCGACGCTCGCTGCCTTTGATCGACGGAAGCGCCCAGCTCACGGGCCTCACGGCGCCGGTCGAGGTCCTGAGGGATTCATACGGTGTGCCTCACATTTTCGGTGCGGATATCCGCGACCTGATCCGGGCCATGGGGTTCGTTCACGCACAGGATCGCTTCTTTCAGATGGAGATGGCCCGCCGCACCGCCTCTGGCATGCTCGCCGAGATCTTTGGCGAGGAGGCGATCGAGCTCGACCGTCAGGCACGTCTCTTCGGCCTGGCCGCCGCCGCGGGGGCCGAGCTCGAGCGCATGGCGCCCGAAGCCCGCGAGGTTCTGGAGGCCTACGCGTCGGGGGTCAATGCTTACCTCGAGGCTCATGGGGACAAGCTTCCACTCGAGTTCACGCTCCTCCGCATCCGCCCCTCCCCGTGGCAGCCCCTGGACAGTCTCGCGGTCGGACGGATTCTCTCCGACCGACTCTCGGAGAACGGGACCGTGGAGCTTCTCCGGAGCCGTCTCGCCGACACGGTCGGAATCGAGGCAGCCTATCGCCTCACCGGGCTCGAGCCACCTGTCGCCGATTGGGCGCAGTCTTGGCCCCGAGGCATACGCACTTCGGCGAGGTCCTCGCACACTGGTGCGAGCAACGCGTGGGTGGTCTCGGGACGACGCTCTCGATCCGATCGTCCTCTTCTCGCTTCGGACCCCCACCTCGACCTCACCATGCCGTCGGTCTGGTATCAGATTCACCTTTCAGGCGGCGGCCTCGACGTCGTCGGCGCCAGCCTTCCGGGACTGCCTTTCGTCATCATCGGTCGCAACTCGAGGATCGCGTGGGGCGCCACCGCTCTTTACGCCGACGTCCAGGACGTCTACGTCGAGCCTCCCGACACCGCTGTCGACGTGATCAGCGAGACCATCCAGGTCAAGGACCGTGCTGCCGTGATCGAGGAAGTGCGGGTGTCCCGCCACGGCGTGGTGGTCGGGGAGACCGCCGACGGGCGTCTGCTGGCGCAGCGATGGGACAGTTTCTGGAGCGGCGACCACGTGCAGGCTTTGCTGCGGTTGAACCGAGCCGGCTCGTGGGAGGCGTTCACCGAGGCTCTCCGAACGTGGTCCAGTCCGGCCATTGCCTTCGTCTACGCGGACGTCGAAGGAAACATCGGCTTTTTTCCTGCCGGCGAGATACCGGTGCGCACGGCTCACGATGGCACACTACCGGTGGACGGCGCATCGGAGGAGTTCGAGTGGAAGGGAGCCGTCCCCCACGAGTTGAAACCGATGATCTTCAACCCGAAAGAAGGCTTCATCGTGAGCGCCAACCACTCGATGTTGCCACCGGCGACAGCCTATCCCCTGGGCGTCGATACCCTCTCCGATTTTCGCGCGATCCGCATACGCGATTTACTCGAAGACAGCCCCGAGCTCTCCCTCGAAGACTTCGAGCGCATTCAGAACGACCGTTACGACGCCTCGACCGAAGCCATCCTGCGCCGCGCCGTCGCCGTGGCTCCTTCCGATCCGACGACGTCGGTTGCCGTCGACCGGCTTCGCGGCTGGAGCGGACGGATGGCCGAGGGTCCTGCTCCCGCAATCTATTGGGCGCTGTACGACCGCCTGCTCCGGAACACCTTCGCCGATGAGCTCGGGGACGATCTGTTCGAAAGCTACCTCGGCTTCCTCGAGCCTGGCCGACCGGGCGGACTCCACGCGATTGTCGATGACGAGGGCTCACCGTTCTGGGACGACAGGTCGACGGCTGAGACCGAGAACCGCGACGCGATCTTTTCCAAGAGCCTCGTCGAGGCGGTCGAACAGTTGACCGATCTCATTGGCAACGACGTCGACCGCTGGGACTGGCGAACTCTTCATGGAGTGGTGTTCCGCCACCCGCTCGGGAGAGATGGATCGATGGGCTATTTTCTGAATCGCGGTCCGATGCCTTTCGGCGGCTCGACGTCGACGATCGCCAACGCTTCGGTATCCCTCCGCCACCGGTTCGGCGTGACGACCGGCACGTCGTTCCGCTTCGTCACCGACCTCGCCTCGCCCGAGGGTTCGCGCTCCGTCGTACCGACAGGAGCTTCCGGTCATCCCTTGAGCCCGAGCTACTTCGACCAGAACGCAGCCTGGCTGTCAGGACAAAACCTTCCCTTGGGGTTCGCTCGCGGGACCATCGAGAGCACCGCCAGCGGCAAGCTCTTGCTGAGTCCCTAGCTGCTATAATTCGTCCTTCATGAGCCAGGACTACTTCCCGCTGTGCCCCGCGTGCGATACCGAGATCGAGATCGACGCGCTCGACGTAGATCCTGGAGAGCGAATCGGTTGTCCCGAGTGCGGGGTTACCCTGCAGGTCTTGGCCGTGGATCCGATCGACCTCGACATCGCCGAAGAAGAAATCAAAGAATGGAAAGAGCCGTGAGGCGTTCGGCCCCCGAGGCGATGGTCGACAAACGAGCCAGGCTCCGGGAGATTCTTCGGAACATGGAATCGGTCATCGTCGCTTTTAGCGGTGGGGTCGACAGCGCCTATCTCGCGGTCGAAGCCCACCGCACCCTTGGCGCCCGCGCCCTCGCCGTCACCGGCGAGAGCCCAAGCTATCCCGAACACCAGAAGCGGCTCGCTCTTTCGGTCGTGAAGCAATTCCACCTCGCTCACCGGTTCGTACCGACTCGCGAGATTCACGACCAGAACTATCTCACGAACGATCCGAGCCGCTGCTTCCACTGCAAGAGCGAGCTGTACACGCGTCTGAGGGCGCTCGCGGAAAAAGAGCAGTATCGATTCATCGTCGACGGAGCGAACGCCGACGACCGGATGGACTTTCGCCCCGGGCGGAGAGCGGCGCAGGTTCTCGGAATCCGAAGCCCGCTCGAGGAGGTCGAGCTCACGAAAGCGGAGATCCGCTCCCTTTCCACCGGTCTCGGCCTGCCTACGGCCAACGAGCCCGCATCCGCCTGTCTGTCGTCTCGAATCCCCTATCACACGCCCATCACGATCGAGAAACTCTCGACGGTCGAGCGGGGCGAGGAGATTCTGCGCTCGCTCGGCTTTCGTCACATGAGAGTCAGGCACCACGGTCCGCTGGCGCGACTCGAGTTCGCCCAGCAGGAGCTCGACCGGGCGCTCGCGCCCGAAATGCGCGAACGGATCATTGCCGAATTGAAGCGGCTGGGGTTTCGTTTCGTCACCGTGGACCTCGAGGGCTATCGCACCGGCAGCCTCAACGAGGCGCTTTTCCCCGAGCCGCGAACGCCGAAAACGGATGGCGATTGAGATTCGCGTCGAGAGCTCGTGGGACACCGACGACGGTGAAGGGCGAACCGTCGAGGTGAGCGTCACCGCGAGACGACATCCGTCGGAAGATCCCGCCGAGGATTCGCGCTACTTCGCCTCCGGTGACATCGAGGCGATCAAGCGCTACCTCTGCGAGCTCGTCGACCGGCGCCACGGGGATTTCGCGGGACAGCGCCAGCGGGAATGTGCGCGATGCGGGCGCGTGTCGCCGACCGAAGCTCGCGGAGCGGAGTTCATCTGCCCCTCCTGTGAATAGTCATGCATGTCGTTTTTCTCGGCTCGGGCAACGCCTTCGCGAGCGGCGGGCGGAATCACATGGCCATTCTGCTGCGAAGCCACGAAGTCGGGGTGCTGCTCGACTGCGGGCCGACGACCCTCGTCGCCCTGAAGCGGGAGGGCCTCACGCCATCGGATGTCGACGTCGTTCTCGTCTCCCACCTGCACGGCGATCACTTCGGCGGGATTCCGATGCTCGCGGTTCACGAGCGACACCTCTCCCAACGTCGAAAGCCACTTCAGGTCTTCGGCCCTCCGGGAACTCGTGCCACTGTCAATTCCGCCCTCGAGCTCTTCTATCCCGGGCTCGACGGCCCGCCGTTCGAGTACACGGATGTCCCGTCGGGCGCGGAGATCGAGGTCGGGGTCCTGCGCTTCCTTCCCTTCGAGGTGGACCATTTTTCGAGTGGCACGGCATACGGTTACCGCGTCGAGCTGGATGGCAAGTCCGTCGTGTTCTCCGGCGACACGGCGTGGACCGATGCCCTCGTGGATCAAACGCCGAACGTCGATTTGTTCATTTGTGAATGCTCCAGCTACGAAGCGCCGCTTCCGAAGCACATGTCCCACACCGACCTGAAACGAAACCGTGCGCGGCTCGGGGCGAAGCGCACGCTGCTAGTTCACGCGGGCGAAGACGTCATCGCCCGGAAAGATCAGCTTGCCTTCGAGCTCGCCCACGACGGAACGAGGATCGAGCTATGACCAAGGCCTTGCTCCTGATGGGTCTCTTGATGCAACCGCCGGAGCCGGACACACTCATCGACCTCGACGTGAAGGAGGCGGACGTCCTCGATCTTCTACGCCTTCTCGCCGAGATCGGAGAATTCAACCTCGTCGCCGACCCGGAAGTTTCCTGCAGCCTGACGCTCAAGATCAAAGAAGTACCCTGGCGCCAAGTTCTTCAGCTCGCTCTCCGCACCTGCCGGCTCGAGCAAGAGCGACTTGGAGACAACCTGGTTCGGGTCGCCACAACGGAGCAGCTCCGAAGAGAGTACGAGCAACGGCGGAAGTACGAGGAAGAAAAAGCTCTTTCGGGTCCTCTCGTCACGACCTATCAGCAACTGTCCTACGCTCGGGCGCGGGAGCTGGCTCCGGTTCTCGAGAAGTTCCTGTCCCCAAGAGGCTCGGTCGTGTTCGACGAGCGCACGAATACCCTGATCATCACCGATGTCGCCCGCTGAAACGGAAGGAAAGCGCTATTTCTTCTCGTCGTCGTCTTCGTCGGAGGAGCCCTTGATCGACCTCTTGAAGTTCTTGATGCCTTCGCCAATGCCGGAGCCGAGCTGAGGCAGCTTGTTGGCACCGAAGATCAAGACGACGATCCCGAGGATGACCAACAGCTCCGGCAGACCCATGGGGCCGATCAGAAGCGGATGCATCGACATGGACTTTCTCCTGCGGCCGTACTATACCACGGGGCGATCGCGCCGCCAATAAGCTCGGATGTCTCTCTCCGATGAGCTGCTCCGCGCGCCGGAGAAACTCGCGGCGGTCCGCGCAGAGCTTCGAAGCGTGCTTCGGGAGACCCGCGCCGCGGCGGCCTTTCTCGTCGACGAGGAAGGAAACCCCTTTGCCACCATCGGGAACATCGAATTTCCACTTCCCCATCCCCTGGCGGGTCTCGACACACTGCTCGGGGCGTTGCTCGGTGAGCGGGAAAGCGAATCGGAGACGCGATACATCGTCGAGAGAGTGGGCTCTCGAGCGCTCGTCGTTCTCGCTTTCGACAACCCAGAGGATGCACGCTCGCACCGGGCACGGATCGCGTCGCTGGCGGTTGCGATAGACTTTCTTATCTCACATGCCGAAGCCTAGATTCGTAGCCACCATCATCGAGCGGAAGCACCTCACGAGACGCCCGCCGAAGGAAGTCTTTGCATTCTTCGACCGGCCGATTAACTTGAAGCGCGTTCTGCCCGGCTCGATCGCCGTGACTCTCGGCGACATGCCCGAAGAGCTCCGGCCCGGGCGCCGTTTTCGCTATCGGCTCGAGCGGTGGCCACTCGATCTGAAATGGGAGACCGTTGTCTCCGAATACCGTCCGCCCCAAGGGTTCACCGGCGTCAAAGCCGTCGGCTATTTCGCCAGCTTCTCCCTGGCGCACGAGATCGCGCCAACCCGCGACGGAACCGAGCTTCGTCTGCGGCTCGCCTACGAGGTGCCCCCCGGAATTTACGCGAAGCTATCGGACGCTTACGTGATCCGACACGCGATGGAGGAGTTCGTGAGCGAGCTCACCCGCAGCGTCGGGGAAGCGCTCGATCGCGGCGAGTGATCAGCTCGGCAGGAGCTCTTCCAGGTCGAGATTTCCGATGAACGGCCGAACGCGCTCCCCGAGCAGGAGTCTTCGGGCGACGTGGCCGACCTGGCCGGCGGCGAATCGA
>DASPGQ010000315.1 GCA_035620555.1 Vicinamibacteria bacterium | reverse complement strand
GCCCACGCGGAGCTGGTCGTAATAGAACCCGTCCTCGTCGTCCCATAGGCCGCTTCCGCCGAGGCGGTTGATCGCTTCGACGATGGCCATGAAATGCTCGAAGAACTTGGAGGCGACGTCTTCGTACGCCGGGTCCTCGCTCGCGAGCTCGAGCGCCATCGAGAGAAGGGTGGAACAGTAGAAGGCCATCCACGCCGTCCCGTCCGCTTGCTCGAGCTCCCCCCCGGTGGGAAGTGCTTGCGATCGGTCGAACACCCCGATGTTGTCGAGGCCGAGGAACCCTCCGGAAAAGAGATTCTTGCCGCTCGCATCTTTTCGGTTCACCCACCATGTGAAGTTCAAGAGCAGCTTGTGGAACACCCGGGCGAGGAAGACGCGGTCGCGCTCTCCTCGCGCCCCGGTCATCTTGTAGACGCGCCAGGCGGCCCAGGCGTGCACCGGCGGATTGACGTCCCCGAAAGCGAACTCGTAGGCGGGAATCTGGCCATTCGGGTGCATGTACCATTCGCGCAGGAATAGAACGAGCTGTGACTTGGCGAAGTCCGGATCGACCTGGGCGAAAGGAATCATGTGAAACGCGAGGTCCCAGGCCGCATACCAGGGGTACTCCCACTTGTCGGGCATGGAGATGACGTCTCGATTGTAGAGATGGGGCCAGTCGTGATTGCGGCCGCTCTTGCGGCCTTCGGGGGGGCTGGGTTGGGCCGGATCCCCCTCGAGCCAATCGCGAACCACGTTGTAATAAAACTGCTTCGACCAGAGGAGGCCGGCGTAGCCCTGTCTCACGACGTTTCGTTCCTCGGACGTGAGAAGCTCGGGATGCTTGACTTCGAAGAACGCATCGGCCTCCTCCTGTCGTGCCGCGAACGTGCGATCGAAGCTCCCGCCAAGAGGATCCGAAGACACCTCACTTCCGGCCGTGAGCCGTAGCTTGATTACCCTCTCGCCTCCGGAGGGAACCTCGAGTCGATAGTAGGCTGCCGCCTTGGTACCAACCCGGGCCGGGTTCACGGCCTCCGAGCGGCCTCGGACGACGTACTCATGAAACGCGTCTTTCACGAAGGGGCTCGAGCCCGGGGAGCCGAACAACCGCTCGGCGTTCGTTTCGTTCTCGGTGAACAGAAGCTCGGCGCCCTCGGCTACGCTGAGCGTGTAGCTCCCGAGAGAGTCGTGCAACGCCTCGACGGTCGATCGATCCCTTGCGGCCAGACGGGGTTTTGGCCAATAGCCCTCGCCCGTCCGGCCCCAGGACCAGGTATTTCGGAACCACAGCGTTGGAAGCAGGTGAAGCGCGGCCGGCTCGGGCCCGCGGTTCGAGACCGTGATCCGGATCAGGATGTCGTCGGGCGACGCCTTGGCGTACTCGACGCCCACGTCGAAGTAGCGACCTCCGTCGAAAACCCCGGTATCGACGAGCTCGAGCTCCGGCGCATCCTTGCCGCGACGCCGATTCTCCTCTACCAGGCGAGTGTAGGGATACTCGGCCTGCGGGTACTTGTAGAGTCCCTTCATGTAGGAGTGCGTCGGGGTCGAATCGATATAGTAATAGAGCTCTTTGACGTCCTCACCGTGGTTGCCTTCCGGGCCGGTGAGCCCGAAGAGGCGCTCTTTCAGGATGGGGTCGCGGCCGTTCCAGAGTGCGAGCGCGAACGCGATGCGACATTCGCGATCGCAGATTCCCAGAAGCCCATCCTCGCCCCACCGGTAGGCCCGGCTTCGGGACTGTTCGTGGGAGTAATAGTCCCAGACCTCTCCGTAGGCGGAATAGTCCTCACGGACCGTCCCCCACTGCCTCTCGGAGAGGTAAGGTCCGAATCGTTTCCAGTTCTTCACGCGCCGGGAGTCTTCCTCGAGGCGCTCGATCTCCGCTCGATTCTTGCGATTCATGGTCCTTCCTTGTCTGTCTCCTGATGGTGCGAGGCGTCTGAAGCTGCACCAGGTCCTTGGAGAACATCAGGTCGAGCGCCCAATCCAGAGCGACTCGAACCTTCTTTTCGAAGCGGGGGAGCTTGGCGAGGTAAATCGTTCGCCAGAGCCACCAGGCCAAGAACCCCGAAAAGTTCACTCCGAGGATGCGCGCCACCCCCGTTCGCCGTCCGATGGCGGCGAGCTGACCGATCGTTCGGAAGACGAAGGGCGACATCTCGCGACCGTCGACCGCCGCAATCAGGTTGCGGGCAACGAGCTTGCCTTCGCGCAACGCGTGTTGAGCCGTCGGCGGGTGCGTGGAGGCGCAATCGCCCAGGGCCCAGACACCGGGACTCTCCTCGACCCGAAGGAACTCATCCACAACGAGCCGGCCGCGAGCTTTCTTCGCAGGGAGAGTTGCGATGAGCGGATGGACCGAGTTGCCCGCCGTCCAGACCAGCGTGTTGGTGTCGATGAACGTTCCGTCCGAAAGCTCGACGCCCCGATCGGTGGCTCGGGCGACTCGGGCCTTCAAACGAACCTCGACGCCGCGCGACGCCAAGACGTCTCGGGCATACCGTCCCAGCTTTTCACCCAGCTCGGGCAGCAGATACTCCCCCGGATGCACCAGCACCATGCTGATGAGCTCTTCGCTCAGGTGCGGATAGAAGCGCAGCGCCTCGCGAACGAAATCGTTGATACCCGCAATCGTTTCCACGCCGGCGAACCCGCCGCCGGCAACGACGACCGTTAGAAGCGGATCGCGGACGCCGCTGGCACATTCGAAGTCGGCCGCCTCCAGATTGGCGATGAGCCGATTCCGGAGCGCCAGGGCATCTCCGAGCGTGCGCATCGTAAAAGCACGCTCCTCGAGCCCGGGAAGCTCGAAGAAGTTCGTGACGGATCCCAGGCCGAGCACCAGCTGATCGTATTCCAGTACGTGCCCGTGGCTTCCGTCAGTGTGGTTGACGAGCACGGTTCTCTTCTCGACGTCGATCTGCTCCGCGTTTCCCTCGAAGAAACGCACTCGCTTCAAGAGCTTTCGCACCGGATTCACGATGTGGGTCACGTCGAGGTCGCTCGCGGCGACCTCGTGGAGCATCGGGGTGAACAAGAAGAAGTTGTCCCGATTCACCAGCGTGACCTCGAGGTCGCTCCGGCGGGCCAACACCCTCTCGAGCTCGAGAGCGGTGTAGAGCCCGCCGAATCCTCCACCGAGAATGACGATCCGCGCCATGGTTAGCCTGCTAGGTCTGCGGTGCCTGCAACGGCGCCGTGGCGAAGTTTACGCCGAACCTCCGGCACCAAATGGTCACCGAATGGTACTGCGAGAGGTCGAGGGAGTCGGGAAGCTCGTAGTTCTGATCCCCCTCGGTCCCTCGGAGCGCTCCGACGTGGAAGAAGCCCGCGCGGGTCACGCTGTCGTTGTCCGAGGCGTCTTTCGCCTTGCCGAGGTAGACCTGCACATCGGGTCCATTGGACGTTTTGAACCCGGTGAAACGCAGCACCCGTTTGCCGTCGGGAAGCCGGTAGATGCTGGCAATTCCCTCGGTCTCGTGGGCCACGCCGTGGAATGTCCCCGCGGACAAGGCTTCTGGCTTCGTCGGCGTCAGCGGAGCGGTTCCGAAGTTGACTCCGAAACGCGCGCACCAGATCGTGACCGCCCGGTACTGATCGAGATCCACCTGGGCGGGAACGTCGTAGTTCTGCGCGCCTTCGGTGCCTTTCAAGCTTCCAAGATCCACGTACCCGGACGTTTTGACCGCGTCGCTGTCCATCGCGTCCGCGGCGGCGACGAGAAAGACGCGCACGTCGGGACCGTTGGACGTCTGGAAGTCCGTGAGTCTCAGAACCCGTTTCCCTCCCTCGAGGACGTGTATGGCGGCCGTGCCTACCGTCTCGTGAGCGCCGGGGTGGAACGTTCCCTTCAGAAACGGCGCGCCGCTTCTCTCCGCCGAGACTGCGGCCGTTCCCGGGAACTCCTCGTTGACTTTCTTGGTTACGAACAGAAGCTCGGGACGGAACAGATACCAGAGCCCGCCCAGGAGTAGAGCTCCCACTGCTAGAAAGATTGGACGTTTCTTCATGGAATGGTTGACCTCCTCATTCGTCACCTCTATGAGATGCCCGGGCGGATGGCGCGTTTCACGTAAACGAGAATGAAGCACGAGCCGAGGCCGGCTCGCTTGTCGCTCAGCCGATCTCGCGAAGTCCGACGCGATCGAGAAGGTCTCGGAACCGAGGGAGATCTCGCAGCGAGTCGAAGAACGGATCCACACCGATGAAGACGATGTTCGCGACGCGGTCCTCGTACGCCTTGTCGAGCCAATCGAGTGCTTCGTCCGTTTCCCCCAGGCCAGTGTGGAACCGGGCGATGAGAAACGGAGAAACGTACCTCTCCTCCGAGGCCAGCATCAGCTCATCGAGGAGCTCCCGCGCCTCATCGCGATGTCCGGCAAGAGCGAAAGCAAGGGCGACGTCGGCTCGGATCTCGGCCTCCCCCTGGAAGGCCGCACGGGCTCGCTCCAGAACGCGGAGAGCGTCTTCTGTTCGTCCCACGTGCAGATACGTGAGTCCCAGGTAGCGAAGACCTTGCCCGAACGCCGGATCCAGGTCGAGCGTCTTCTCGAACTGCGCGATGGCCTCGGGATACCGGCGGGCGACGTAGAGGGCCCATCCCAGATTCTCGTTGATGCTCAAGGACATGGGGTCGAGCTCGAGAGCCCTTCGCAGCATCTCGAGCGCCTGGTCGGTCCGTCCTCGAGAGACGAGGTAGATGCCGTACCACTGGTACGCCGTCGGGTAACGCGGATTCACCTCGATCGCTTTCTGGAACTCCCGTTCGGATGCGGGGAAATCCCAGTCATAGAGGAAGTGAATGCAGCCAAGCGAGGCGTGGGCATCGGCGAGCTTCGGGTCGAGGGCGATTGCCCGCAAGGCCGCGTCCTTCGCTCGCGGCATCGCTCTACGGTGTCGCTGCATGTTATAGACCGCGAGGAGGTTATAGGTGTCCGCCAGCCCGGCATAGGCTCTCGCGTAGTCGGGCTCGTAGCTCAGGGCCTCGCTGAAGTACTCGATCGCCTTCAGGAAGTCGGCCTCGGTCCGGCGATTCCAGTGGTATCGGCCCTTCAGGTAAGCCTGGTAGGTTTCGGGCTTTCGCTCCTTTCCTGCGGCGAGCCGGGCCTCGTCCTGCGGTGGGAGCTCGAGAAGGATCTCCCGGGCGATGGTTTTCGCCAGCTCCATCTGGATGGCAAAGAGGTCGTCCGCCGCGCCTTCGTAGAACTCCGACCATCGGCTCTGCTCCGTCTCGGGATCGGCCAGGTGGACGGTGACGCGCACTCGGTCGTGAGCGAGACGGACGGACCCTTCGATGATCGCGTCGACGCGCAGCTCGGCGGCAATCTGTTTGAGCGATTTGTCCGAGCCCTTGTAACGCCGCACCGAGGTCGGCGAGATGACGTGCAGGGCTTCGATCATGGAGAGGTGGGCGATCAGCTCCTCGGTCATACCGTCAGAAAAATACTCCTGGGAGGGATCGCCGGAAAGATTCTCGAGCGGTAGGACAGCAACGGCATGGATCGTCCGGGGCGACGCCGGCGGGGAACGCCGGCTCGCGTAGCGCAGGGCGACCGTGCCCACGACCAGGAGGGACGCCACCAGCGCGTATAGCGTCAGGCGCGAGCGTTTTGCTGGCGGCCGCGGCTCGGGAGGAGGAGTCCGCTTCGCCTCCACGGGTGCGATGAAGCGATAGCCGTGCTTGGGCACCGTCTCGACGAATCGCGGATGGGTCGCCGAATCGCCGAGCGCCAGCCGGAGCTTGTTCACCGCCTCGTTCAGACTGTGGTCGAAGTCGACGAAGGTCTCCTCCGACCAAAGCTCGGAGCGCAGCTCTTCACGGGTGACGAGATGGTTCGGCCGCTCCACGAGACGGCACAGAACGAGGAACGGCTGTTGCTGAAGCTTTACCCGGATCCCGTGTTTTCGCAGCTCTTTCTCGGCGGCGTCGAGCTCGAACGCGCCGAACCGGAACACCCCCACCCCGAATTTCCCGCCTTCCATCGCCGAGAGGATACCGCAACCGTTTTTCAGCGCGCGAGCCAAATCCATTTTCTCAATCACATCAATGGGTTGGACGGAGACCTTTTCGTGACGCGCACTTGTCCGCGGGTGGATGGCCTTCTCGAAGAGGCCGAGCAACACTCCCTCAGAGCCGGCCCACCACGCCCCGGCCAAGGATGGAGACCATGAACGCTCAGTTAGCCGCCAGCACAACCACCACCACTTATCCCCGCCCGGACGAATCCGATGTCATCGCGCGATTGCGCACCGGCGACCAGGCGGCTTTCGAAGAGCTCGTGCGCACGCATGGGCGGAAGCTTCTGGCCTTGTGCCGGCGACTCCTGGGCAACGAGGAGGATGCCCGCGACGCCGTCCAGGAAACGTTCGTCGCCGCCTTCCGCTCGCTCGATGGCTTTCGAGCCGACGCCCGACTCGGCACCTGGTTGTCGCGGATCGCGGTGAACTATTCGCTCATGAAGCTTCGCTCGCGCCGGCGGAAGCCGGAACAGTCGATCGAAGAGCTACTCCCTCAATTCCTCGCCGACGGCCACCAGGCGCGGGAGTCCAGCTCCTGGGGTGCTCCCGCGGACAGCGTTTTCGAGCGCGAGGAGGTCGTGGCTCTCGTTCGCGGCCAGATCGATCGGCTACCCGAGCGCTACCGAACCGTACTCCTGCTCCGCGACATCGAGGAGCTCGACACGGAGTCGGTCGCGAAGTTGCTCGGCGTCACTCCCAACACCGTCAAAGTGCGGCTGCATCGTGCGCGCCAGGCGCTCCGAGGGCTGCTGGCGCCTCACTTCGGCCAAACCGGGGCGTGATATCAGGCGCTGCGGTACCCGCAGCGAAAGATACAGCGCTCGCGGTTGTCGTGATGGAGCTTGGCGCAGAGGACCCGACCTCGGGAGGTTCGATAGAGCTGGGAGGCGAGAAGCATGCCGAGGGGTGGCGCGGTGAAGTAGAGCCAAAGGGCCGTCCACAGTCTCGCAGGAACAGCGGAGCCGAACGTTCGGGCGGGGTTGATGCTCATACCGGAAACCGGCACTTCCAAACTGATAAAGGTCGCGACAAGAAGCCCAACAATCAGGCCGGTGAAGCGCGCCACGCGCTTGGTATTGGTCGCATGGAGGACCACGGTCATCATGACGAAAGCCATGACGAGCTCGGCGACGAAGGCCGCGGGAACACCGGCGGTGCCCGGAACGGTGGCAGCGTAATTGACGCTCGGGTGGGAGACGAAATGCCCGAGCAGGTTCGACGCGAGCGCCACTCCGCCGACGGCGCCAGCGAACTGAGCCAGGACGTAGAACAGTGCGTCCCAGGCTTCGATCTTCCCGAGTCGGAAGAAGCTCAGCGTAAAGGCCGGGTTGATGTGGGCCCCCGAGCGCTTCCCGAACGGTGAGTAGACGATGGCGATCGCCGTCGTGCCCATGGCGAGACCCGTAAGTACCCGGCGTGGAAACGGCGGGAGGAGCGCGTTCAGCGGCGAGCTCGGGTGCTCGAAGGCGACTCCGAAAGAGCAGGCCGACATCATGAAGAAGCCGAGGGCCGCGGCTTCGATGGCGTACTCTGGCCAGTGGCGTCTCAGCGCGTCAAGCATGGGCGGAGGGCGGTTGTGGCCGCTTCGCGGCTCCCGGGCGCGGTTTCGTCGGGCGCCGGCCCACTCGCGTGCTCATCTGCGCGACGCGGAGCGCCTCTCCCACGGACCAGGCCTGGAAGGGACACCCTCTCGGCGTGTGGGGCGCATCGGCGTCCGCGATCTCGGGGAGATGGCCGAGGCCGGCGTCATCGAGGTGCTGCAGGAGCGGATCGAGGAACCGCGTCTTGGCCTCCCCACGTCGTCCATGAGCTCGGGACCAGGCGTCGACGAAGGCGCCGATCAACCACGGCCAGACAGTACCCTGATGGTAGGAGCCATCGCGCTCGACGACGCCTCCCTGGTAGCGCGGCACGTACCGGGGATCGTCAGGTGAAAGCGAGCGCAGTCCGAGGGGCGTCCAGAGCTTCCGCTCGATGACGTCGACGACCGCCCGCGCTTTCTTCCTGTCCCGGAGCACGACGTCGGGCAGCCCCCCCACGGCGAAGACCTGGTTCGGCCGGAGCGAGGGGTCGAACGTGCCGGGAACATGGTCGACGTCCACGACGTCGTAGAGATAGCCGCCGTCCTCGTACCAGAATTTCCGTTCGAAAGACGAGAGGCCTTTTTCGAGACGAGCCTTCCATTCCAGCGAGAACGAAAGCGCGTTCAACCACAGAGCCTGGACCTCCACGGGTTTTCCGATGCGCGGGGTCACGACCCAGCCGCCGACTTTCGCATCCATCCACGTGAGCTGAACGCCCGGCTCTCCACAGGCGAGAAGGCCGTCCTCATCCGCTCGAATGCCGTATCGCGTGCCGCGATCGTACCCCTCGATGATGGCGTGACACGCTTCGGTGAGCCGCGGACGCGGCCTTCGGACTTTCTTCAAGAAATCCCGAACGGCGACGACGTACCACAGCGAGGCATCGACCGAGTTGTACTCGGGCGCTTCGCCACGGTCGGCAAACCGATTGGGAAGCATGCCCTCGGACACGGCGTCCGCCCACTCGAGCAGGATCGCTTCCGCCTCCGAGAGCCGCCCCCCGGCGAGACACAAGCCGCGAAGGGCAATGAAGGTATCCCGTCCCCAGTCGGTGAACCAGGGATAGCCGGCCACGATCGTGCTCCCGCCCCGCCGGCGCACGAGATAGGCGTCGGCAGCCCGGTGGAGCCTCGAGGGAAACGCGTCACGTCGCTTCCTTTCGGCGGTACGAATGCGCGCGAGGAGATCCGCGGCGGTCGTTCCCTCCAGGACGCCCGCGTCGCTCGAAATGATCCAGATGGCTTCCCCCTTGCGGAGGTCGAACGTGAGCTCACCGGGCGAAGCCAGATCTTCGGAGAAATCGAGCCCCCGATCGCGCTCGTTCTCGTAGAGGAAGTTTCGGTACCACAAGGGGTGGTGGCGATAGACCCCGTTGCCGATGGAGGAAATGGGCGGCAATCCGTCGTAGGGCCTGAAGACGACCCGCTCGCCGTCGACGTCGGCGTCGAAGCGGAAAGCCGGATTCTCGTGATGAAGGGCGTGGTAATCGCGTCCGGAAACAAAGGGTCGCACGGTGAGCTCGCCTTTCGTCCCCGCGACGAGCGCAAAGGTTAAGGCGACCGTCGATTTCTCGTGCCAGGCAACCACTTCCTGGCGGACCACCGTTCCGTCCTCGAGACGATAGATCCACGTCGGCCAGGGTTCGGTCTCGAAGCTCCGGATGCGCGTCTCCCCATCGGGATGGCGGACGCCGGGGACGTAGAGCTGGGAGGTGAGTGGAACCGTCGTCGAGCCGGTCGTGATCCAGGCGTCGAACCCGTTGACGAGCACGACTCGTCCGGTGGGAGGTGTCGTCGCCGCGAGCAGGAGCGCGTGATAGCGCCGGGTGCGAACGCCCGAGACCGTACCGGACGCGAAGCCTCCCAGACCATCCGCCTCGAGCCACTCTTGGCTGCGGGCGCGCTCGATATCCATCACGCTCTCTCCCTGTCCGTTGCCGCGAGAATGGCGGAGACGAGCGCCTCGGGCACCTCCTCGGGAACGGCTGCGTCGAGGTCACGAAACGCCTCCTTCGCCAGAAGGATCGTCTGCTGGTACGTCTCCAGATAGGCCATGCAGGACGGGCAGAGGGCCAAGTGTTCCTTAAAGCTCTTTCGCTCTGCGGGCGGAAGCGACCCTTCCAGATAGTCCCGGATGAAGTCGATGAACTCTCGACAGGTCATACCACCTCCCAAGGGATCGATGCCGATGGACAACGAAGGGTTTCACCGGTTGGCGGTTTCCATGACTTGCATGACATGCCCATCGGGATCCCGGACGAGAAACCCCTTGGGGAAGGGGTAGCTCGAATCGCGCAGGGTAACGACCCCGGGAGACACGAAAATCACCCGGGCCGACCACAAAGCCTCGGCCAACGAGGACGTGTCTTCCGTCACCAGAAGCGTTTGCCAGTGAAAGACGTCGTTCGCACGCTCGTCCGGGGGCATGGGACGGCCGTCGCGCGGCGTCAGGTACTCGAGGAGCTCGATCCCCGGGCCCCCCCGGCTTCGAAGTGCGGTGATACGCAGTCGAGCGCCAAAGACGTTGTTCAAACGCTCTTGCTCGGGACCGTAATTCTCCGACTCGCCGGCCACGTTCATGCCGAGCCGGTCACGGTAGAACTGAAGGCTCTCGTCGGTGTCCTCGACGACGATCGCCGTGTGGTCGATTCCGAGAAAAAGGCTGCCCGCGTCTTCCAAACGATGCCATTTGGGGTCACCCTTGTCCGGCGGGAACTCCAGAATCTCCAACGGACGACCGTCCGGGTCCTTGAAATAGAACGCTTCGATGCCTCCCGCATTGGGGTTCCAGTCGGGAAGCTTCTGAGGTCCCGACGAGGCATGTCGAACCCGATGCTCGCGCAGCCGGGCATAAGCCCGGTCCATGTCGCTCACGATGATCGCGATATGCTGGAACCAACGGTCGTTGCTGCGCGAGTCCACCGGAATCGGGCGGCCTTCCGGCGCGAGGTATTCCGTCAGCTCGATCTCCTCGCCGCCGAGCCGCATGCGAACGATGCGCAGACGGGCGCCGAAGACGCCCTGCAACCGTTCGAAGTCATCACCCCAGACCTCGATGTCCGAGACTTTTTCGAAGGTCAGAACCCGCGAATAGAAATCAATCGCCTGGTCCATGTCGGAAACGGTCATGCCGATGGCCTGAACCCGGACGGCCGGATCGGTGCCCAGCAGGAACGTCAGAATCGTGAGGGTCACGAAGCTCATGCCACACCTCCCGCCAGCGCCATCGGCCATGGCGCAGGCTCTTTCCAGGCGGGGCGCTTGCCGAGCCGCAAAAGACTGTGCTCGATCCGCTCCGCTCTACCCCAGTCGCTCCACTGGACATCTTCGAGCTCGATGACCGAGATCTCCTGACGGGCGCGCTCCAGCAGATCGCGCGAGAAGTTCTTTTTGGGCATGTCTCGATAGATCGACGTGAGCACCCGCGACTCCAGGGGCGTTCCGACAGCCTCGACGAGGCTCTCGAAGCGGAACATCAGCTCGGGAACGTGGCGCCAACCCAGGCGCCAGAGCGTTTCGACCTTCGCCGCCAGGACCATCGTGTTCCAGAGCCCACCGTCCTCGCGCAGATTCCGTGCGACCCCGGCGGTGGGCTTCTCGAAAAACGACCTCACCGAATGAACCGGCTTGCCGTCGATCCGGGCGAGGCCACGACCCTTCAGAATCCACCCGTAGTCGCGCTCCGGGGTATCGGGAACGACCCCGAGGAGTACGAGTCGCGGAGCCAAGCTCTCCGCGGCGGTAAGGGCAACGCGCACCGCTTCGAGGAAACGTTCCTCGGGGTAGATGAAGTGGTCCGAGGGAAAGATCGCCACCGTCGCTCCCGGGTCTCGTCGCCGTACATAGGACAGAGGAAGAAGGATGCCGGCCGCGGTATCGCAGTTCACCGGCTGTTCGATGATCCCGTCCCGAACTTGACGGCGCGCGAGATGGCGATGCTCCCGGGCCACGACGGTTATGACCTCGTCCGGTGACGAGATCTGACACGCCCGGTCGAGCGTGTGCTCGAGCATCGTTCTTCTTCCGACGAACGCACAGTATTGTTTCGGTATGTAGCGCCCCAGCCATCTCGCCGTAAAGTGAGCGAGACGCTCTCCCTTGCCCCCCGCAAGAACAATCGACCAACTCATCCGCATCCCTCCTCGGCTACTGCAGAGATGCAGCGGCCCCGGGAGCGGTTTCTGAAACTTTTTCGAAGATCGTTCATCTGTTCGTTTCGAGAGAACGCAACTCACAGGAGGAAGAATTCAGATGTTTCAGAACAATGTACCGGGACGGACCCGGGTGCTCGGCGCGATTCTGATCGCCGTCAGCTTATCGGTCCTTCCCGCTCTCGCCAGCGACATGCACAAGAGCGGCCCCTTCATGGGTCCCAAGGCCAACAAAGGCACGGTGACCCATAGCAAGGAAGGATCCGAAAACGTCCTCACCCTCTCGAACGACTTCGTCGTTCCGGACACTCCCGCACCTCACTGGCAGGTGGTGGACTCGAAGGGGAACGTCTACCTGCTTCAGCGACTGCTCATCAAGGGCGACCACTACAACGAGAGGATCGTGGTTCCGTCGTATGTGATGGACATCGCCAGGGTCCAGATCTGGTGCGCCTGGGCGGAGACGCTTCTCGGCGAGGCGAGCTTCCCCGAGCCGGTGAAATAGGGGAGACGCGATCCGCCGGCCGGGGTCCATCCCTCCGGCCGGCGGCGCGGGTTTCGCGTCAGTCAAGTAAAAGGAGAAAGAGTCATGCGAATCAGAATCGGGATGCTCTTGGGGCTGTTGACGGCCGCCGTCACCGCTTCGGGGCAAGTGGTTTCCACGAAGAACCTCGGAATCGCGGGCGCTCGCGCCGTGGCGGACGCCGCGGAAAACACGGCCCGCAAGCTCGGAGCCCCGGGCGCCGCCATCGCCGTCGTCGATCAGGGGGGGAATCTGCTGTATCTCGTTCGCCTCGATGGTACGTTTGCCGCCGGGTCCCGTATCTCCGAGGGCAAGGCGCGCACCGCCGCCCTGTTCAAAAGACCGACGAAGGTCTTCGAGGACATCGTCAACCAGGGCCGGACCACCATGGTGGCCCTCGACGATTTCACCCCGCTTCAGGGCGGGGTTCCCGTCACGGTGGACGGCGAGGTGATTGGCGCCATCGGGGTGAGCGGTGCCGCGAGCGCGGCGCAGGACGAAGAGATCGCTGTGGCTGGCGCCGCGGCGCTATCCGACGGCATGGGCAGGATGTCGAGTGACGAGATCTTCTATCTCGAGAGCGACAAGGTGCGGGCCGCTTTTCAGAAGGGTGCACCCCTGATCGAGCTGAGCGACTACAAGGTTCACGCAAGCCACCGCGACAAGGGAGGCGAGTCCGAGATCCACCAGAAAGAGACCGACATCATCTACGTTCTCGATGGCTCGGCCACGTTCGTCACCGGCGGAAAGGTGGTCGACGGCCGCACGACGGCGCCGGGAGAGATCCGGGGCGCCGGAATCGAGGGCGGAACCACGAGACGCCTCACCAAGGGCGATGTGATCATTGTCCCCCAGGGCACACCCCACTGGTTCAAAGAGGTGGACGGAGTCGTCGACTACTACGTCGTGAAGGTGCTTTCATGACGGGCCGCGGACTCCTGCTGCCTCTGATCCTGGCCGCGGCGCCCGTGACTTGGGGCGCCGATCCTCGCTGGCTCGAGGAGAAGCCCGACGCCACCATCGACCTGACGACGCTCGAGGGCGTCGCCCAGGTGAAAGGCGAGTGGCGCTACCACGATGTCGCCATCGTCGAGCGCGCGTTCCGTGCGGCAGGTCCGGATGGGCAGCCATCGGCGACGCCGAACAAGGCCTACGACTACGAGCCCAAGGCCGGCTGGGCCGACTACGATGATTCGAGCTGGCAGGTGTTGGCTCCCTCGGATCTCGACGCCCGTCTGACGCCGGGAAAGGTCTCGTTCAACTGGTACCGAGTCCGCATCACCGTCCCCGAGCGAGTCGGGACCTTCGAAACGACGGGCGGGACGGCCGTCTTCGAAACGTCCCTCGACGACTACGCCGAGGTGTGGGTGGACGGAGAGCTCCCCCGCGCCCTCGGACAAAGCGGCGGCTCGGTGGTCAAGGGTTGGAACGCGTCGAACCGGCTCGTCATCGGACGCAATCTGAAGCCGGGGCAGAGAATTCAGCTCGCCGTTTTCGGAATCAACGGTCCCATCTCCGCATCGCCCACGAACTACATCTGGATGCGCCTGGCGAAGCTCGACTTCTACTCGAAGGAGAGAAGCGGAAACTCGGGACCGGTGGCGGTGCAACCCCACGAGGTCAACATCGACGTGGTGCGAATCGATCCCGCGATCGATCGGATCGTTCCCCTGAACCCCAAGCTCTTCAAGCTCGCCGACGGATTCAGGTTCATCGAGGGTCCGGTGTGGACGTCCGACGGCCACCTGCTGTTCAGCGATCCCAACGAAAACGCGATCTACGAGTACGTACCTGACGACGGGCTCCGCGTCTTTCGTGAGAAGAGCGGCTACGATGGAGCCGACATCGCACGCTACCATCAGCCCGGCTCGAACGGACTCGGGCTCGACAAAGAAGGCGGGCTGGTAATCGCGGAGCACGGGAACCGTCGCATCAGCCGGCTCGGCAAGGACGGGTCCCTCGACCTGCTCGCGGATCGCTACCGGGGGAAGAGACTCAACAGCCCGAACGATCTCATCGTCAAGTCGGATGGCTCGATCTACTTCACCGATCCCCCTTTCGGACTTCCCGACGTGTACGAGGATCCCGCCAAGGAGCTCGACTTCAGCGGCATCTACCGGCTGCGGCAGGGGGAGCTCGAGCTCCTGGCGAACGACCTCATCGGACCGAACGGGATCGACTTCTCACCGACCGAGGATTTTCTCTACGTCGCCAACTGGGACCCGAAGCGCAAGGTCGTCATGCGGTATCCGGTCGAGCCGGATGGGACTCTGGGTAACGGGGATCTGTTCTACGACATGACGGCCGCCCCGGGAGAAGAAGCCCTCGACGGTCTGGAGGTCGACGTCGAAGGGAACCTCTACGTGAGCGG
This sequence comes from Vicinamibacteria bacterium, assembly GCA_035620555.1. Lineage (NCBI taxonomy): Bacteria > Pseudomonadati > Acidobacteriota > Vicinamibacteria > Vicinamibacteria bacterium. The sequence continues at coordinate 5,295 of DASPGQ010000315.1, read as the reverse complement.
TCCCGGCGGGATCTGGATCCTCTCCCCCGAAGGAGCGCACCTGGGAACGATCCGTACTCCCCGCCTGCCCGCGAATTTCGCCTGGGGCGACGATGGAAAGACGCTTTACCTGACGGCCCGCACGACGCTCTATCGGCTACCGCTGCTCGTTCCCGGCTTGTAGATGGCAGGTGCCGTTCCAACTCCAACGGTTGGATCTAGAATGATGGTTGGAACGGCACTATGGCCAGCTTGGGCAGTCGGGCGTCGACCCGGGATTTCGTCCTCGAGAACGGCAAGGTCCTGATCCTCCTGTTGTTCTGCCTCGTGAACCCCTTCGCGGGTTGGGCCTATCTCGCGCAGAGCCGGCAGGCTTCGACTCTCAAACCGCCATCGATCGTAGACACGCTGAAGCCCACTCGCCTCGCCGTGCTTCCCCTCGCATCCGGAGATCATCTCGTGGGTGACTGGACCGACGCGCTCGTAGTGGAATTCGCCGTGTGGCCCGAGATCGATGTGGTGCCCGTCGCCTCCAACGAGCGCTCCCGCGGCCTCGACCGCGACGCGCTCGCTCTCGGCAACCGGGTTCACGCCGATTTCGTTCTCGATGCGGACCTCTCCCTGGTCGACGACGAACTGCGGCTGTCGGCGCGACTCGTCCGATTGGCCGACAGCACCCTGCTCTGGGCGGAGCTCTACCTGGGAAATTTTCACGACTTGCCGGAGATCCGCGAGGCGGTGTGCCACTCCGTTCTGAGCGCACTTTCGAGCGCAGTGTTTACTCGGCTCGCAACGCGGTGATCGGGTCGACCCGCGTCGCCCGCAGCGCCGGCACGTAGTTGGCGAGAAAGGCAACGAGTACGAGCACGACGGGCACCGTCAAGAATGTGAGCGGGTCCACCGGGCTGACGCCGATGAGAGTCGCGGCGAGCAGCCGGCCGAGGAGCCAAGCGAGCGCGAGGCCGCAGACCCCACCCGCCAGAACCAGACGACCGCCCTGGCGAACGATCATGCGAGAAACGTCGTGTCGGCTCGCCCCGAGCGCGATCCGTATTCCGATCTCCTGCTCTCGCTGGCTCACGGCGTAGGACGTGACGCCGTAGATTCCCATCGACGCCATCAGTAGCGCGAAGGCGGCAAAGACGAGGAAGAGCACGAGGATGGGATTGGAGCTCGCATAGATCTCCTCGCTCATCTCCTTCATGGTCCGGGTCTCCACGACGACCAGATCCGGGTCTATGGCACGGATGTTCGCTCGAACGGCACCGGCGAGCGTCGCTTCATGCGCTTCGGTTCGAAGAACGTGGGACATCCTCGCAATCGGTGCCTGGGCGAGAGGCAAGTAGACCTGAGGGACGCTCAGCTCTTTCACACCGCTCGCCTCGGCGATGTCCACGTCGATCACATCCCCGACCACACCAACCACCTCGACCCAGGGAGAGCCCTCCTCTTCGGCAAGCCGGATTCGCGTGCCCAAAGGAGCTCCATCCGTCCCGTACCTCTCGGTCCATTTCTTGTTTACGATCGCAACTCGAGGCGACGCCGCGGTGTCGCTGTCCTGGAATGCTCGTCCGCCGACGAGGGGGACGCCGAGCGTATCGAAGTAATCTGGGCTCGCGATGAGAAACTGCGCTCTCGGACGCTCCTCTTCTTCGGAGCCGGCACCCTCCACGAGAAAAGGCCGCGCGGGACCCACGAGAGACAAGGGCAGATGACTCACGACCGCGGCGTGGGTCACACCCGGTATCGCCGCGCTTCGAACGATCAGCTCTTCATAGAACCGTCGACGCGAATCCTCGGTACCGTAATCGCGCTCCGGAAGCCGGATCTCGACCGTGAGGAGCCCGTCAGTCTCGAAACCAAGGTCCAGCTGTCGCAAATGAAACGCGGTGCGGACGAGAAGCCCGGTGACGATCATGAGCGACAGGGCCATGGCCACCTGCGCGGCAACGAGGAAACCCCGCGAGCGGAGCGAGGCCCGTCCAACGCCCGAGCGTCCACCCTGTCGCAGAGCTTGCGCCACGTCGGTACGGGAGGCGCGCAGCGATGGTGCCAGCGCGAAGACGAGCGGGGTGAGGAGGGAGATCCCGAGCGTAAACGCGAGGACGTGGCGGTCGAGATCGGCTGTCCGGTAGATCCACTGCTGATCGGAGCTCAGAACGATGAGCACGCCCAGAAGCCCGCGAGCGAGGATCAGGCCGAGCGAGGCGGCGACGATCGCGAGCACGAGGCCCTCGGTCATGAGCTGCCGGACGAGCCGCCCGCGGTCGGCGCCGAGCGCCAGCCGCACCGCGACCTCGCGAGAGCGCGACGTGGCCCGAGCCATGAAGAGGTTCGCGACGTTGGCGCAGGCGATCAGCAGAACCAACCCGACGCTGAATATGGTCACGAGGACGAGCGCCTCGTCCTCTTCGTTCAAGAGCTCCTCGGCGATGGGGCTGACACGGACCCCCCAGCCCCGGTAGAGCGCCGGATCTTCCCCCTCGAGTCGCGACGCGATGAGCGCGACCTCTAGCTGCGAGCGCTCCACATTGACGCCAGTTCGCAGCCGAGCGGTCGTAAACGACCCGCGCTCTCCCGGCAAAGCCGTCTGGAGGTCGAGGCCCAGCGGCAGCCACACGTCGACGTTCGCGATGCTTCCGTACTCGATCTGGGGAGAGAGGACGCCGATGACGGTGTGAGCCTCCCCGTCGAGCTCGAGAACCTGGCCGATGACCCCCGGGTCCCTTCCAAAGCGGCGGTCCCAGAAACCGTGGCTCAGGATGACGACGGGAGGTCCGCCAGGGCGGTCGTCGCCGGAAGAGAACCGTCTGCCCACCACCGTGTCGATGCCCCACACGTCGTGGAAGTCCTCAGTCACCCGAAAGGCGATCACGCGAGCCGGATCCTGCTGATCGTCGGTAAGAACAAAGGAGCCTTCGAGGAGAGCACTCACGCCCGAGAAGCTCTCGGAATGCTTCCTGAGCTCGTCGACCTCTCTCAGAGTGAGGGGGGAGCGGTTCTCACCCGCCCTTTCGTTCGTTCCCCATAGAAATACGAACCGATCGGGGTCGCCGACGGGAAGCTCGCTGAAGAGAAGAGTGCTTACGAGGCTGAATATCGTCGCGTTCACGGCGATACCGAGTGCCAGCGTCAGGATGGCGATGATGGCGAAGGCCGGGCTCGTCGTCATCGTTCGAACGCCTTGACGTAAATCGTGAGCGAATGCGGACATAGGCCCCTCCCTCTTGCGACGGACGCGAACCTCGGCCATGAGGGCGGGCAGCCGGTCCACGATCCCGAAGAAGGTGACCGAGGCAAAGGTGCGTGCGGCAAAGGCGGTGAGTCCAATTCTTCCCCTTCGCCGTCGGACTTCCTCGCACTGAAGCTCGAAGAGGGTGAGCATGTCGTGGGCGAACCACCGCTGGAACTCCGGCGAGTAGATCTTCGTCAACCAGGCTAAGAGGGACGTCAGGCGCGAGAGGTTCGTCATTTTCGTGCCTCGAGCGCCGCCATGGCCAGCCGCTCGAGCCTCCTCGCCTCGGCCTCGAGCGCGGTCCGGCCCGAGCGCGTGATCCGGTACAACTGGCGAGGCCGGCCGCGAGCTCCCGACTCGGCGATTCGCGTCACGGCGAGATAGCGCTTAGCCGAGGCCTTCTTCAAAGCGCGATAGAAAGAAGCGAGTGCCGGGGGCTTGACGTTCGGAGCGAGCGCCCGCATCTGCGCGAGAATGGCTTCGGCATCGCGAGGCCCGTCGCGAAGACTCAGAAGAATGTGGAAGATCGCCTCGGTCACGAGCTCAATTATTCTCGAAAGTGAGAATAATTGTCAAGGAAGGGGCGGAACCTTGTGATAAAAGGTGAGGGATGTCGCTTCTTTCCAGTCTTTTGCTGACTGCCCTTCTACTCTCTCAGGAGCCTCCTCACGTCCACCTTCTGGCAACGGGAGGCACGATCGCCGGTGGGAGCGGGAGCTCGCTCAAGGCCAGGGACCTCATGGAGCTCTTGCCCGAGCTCGCGGATGTCGCGACGGTGAGCGTCGAAGATTACTCCAACATTGGTAGCTCGCGGATGACTCCCGAGCTTCAGTTCGGACTCGCACAGCGGGTCAACGAGCTGTTCGCGACGAGGCGCGACCTCGCGGGAATCGTCATCACCCACGGCACGGACTCGCTGGAGGAAACGGCGTTCCTGCTCGACCTATTGGTTCCCGCGGGAAGGCCCGTGGTGTTTGCCGCCGCCCAGCGCCCCGCGCGGCAGAGCGACACCGATGGTCCACGCAATCTGCTGAACGCGATCCGATTGGCCGCTCATCCGGGAGTGCGCGACCTCGGCGTGCTGGTGACCCTCAACGACGAGTTTCACGCGGCGCGCGACGTTCGCAAGACCCATTCGATCGCCCTCAACGCGTTCGCCTCCCCGTGGGTGGGGCCGCTCGGCCAGGTGGACTCCGGACAGATCTATCTCTTCCATCGTCCCGCGCGCCGGCTCGAGCTCTCGGTGGCTCGCGTGGAGCCTGCCGTTGCTCTGGTCTCGCTCGTCGCGGGAAGCGACGGAAGTCTGATACGGCATGCCCTGGAGTCCGGCGCCAAAGGAATCGTCGTCGAGGTCTTCGGCCGCGGGAACGTGCCTCCCGAGGTCGCCGAGGCTGTCGGGGAGGCCATCTCCAAGAAGGTGGTCGTCGTTTACGCGACCCGCACCGGGGGAGGCCGAGTCGCGCTCGGACGCGAGGCCACGGAGATGGGGGTCGTGTCGGCCGAAGATCTCGACGGGCTCAAAGCACGCCTGCTTCTTGTTGCCGCTCTAGGGACGACGCGCGACCGAGCGACCATCCAGAGCTATTTCCGGAGATTATCGGGCGAGCTCACGGGATTGACTGAAATCAACTGATGAGCCCGCCCACCTGTCGGTTTTGCGTCGCTCGTAAGCTGTTAGTGCTTCGCCAGCGGTCCAGGAAGCGGCGCCAAGCAAAATGACATCTTTCACGATGAACGCCCCGGCTGCGGAGGGAACCAGAATGCCCTCCACCCATGCCCACATGCCAGGCGTCGTGACAAGAAAACTGAGAGTCGACAGGAACATTCCGATGGCACCGAGGCTTCCCAGCAAGGAAAGGTTCGGCCAGACAGGCCGAAGCGCGATCAAGAGCGCGATGGCGATCTCGGCGCTTCCGATCATGCGGCTTGCGCCCTCGATGGACGCCAGCTCGTAGACCCAGGACAAAAGTGGGCTGTTGGCGAGAAGGGGCTGAATCGCCTCGGCCTCGGCTCGCGTGAACTTGAATGCGCCAAACCACAAGATCAACAGCACCAACCCGTAGCGGAGGATGGACTCCCCC
>DASPGQ010000314.1 GCA_035620555.1 Vicinamibacteria bacterium | reverse complement strand
GAAGAGGGAAGCGAGCGCCGCCGGCCTTCCTCCCAGCTGGCGGCGACGAGCGCGCGCAGCGTGCGAGGAAGCGGGTGTCACCGATCCCGATCTGCTGGAGGCTTGCATCGTCGATGTCGGCTACACGCGCGACGAGAGCTTCGCCGAAACCGCCGCGGCCGTTCAGGCGCGAAGCCGCTTCGACGCGGAGTCCGACTTGGATAGGCGCCCTGATTAGCCGACCGCTCTGGCGCTGTCTTCAGCGAACTGAATCGGACGGAGACGCGAAATGCACTCTACAAAGGACCCGACCACGGGGTGATTCGGGATCCGGGGGTCGCGTGTTCAAATCACGCCGCCGCGTCTTGCCCGACAAATTCAACTTTGTCCAGATACGAAGTTCGGGAGACGGATAGGGCGTGTATCTCGCGAACTTGAAACGGACGGGAGAGAATTTTTCGTGTGTCACCGAGGCTTGCGAGCAGGTCTTCGCGCCTCGTCACAAGCTAGGTCAGTGCTTGCGTTGCCCCAGACGACGAACCGATACGATACCCCTCGGTAAGTCGAGAATCTCGGGATCTCCCGTGATTACGGGTCCTCCCTCGTGTCTTGCAGTTGCGACGGCGAAGGCGTCCGCATAGGAAAGCCGGTGCGCAGACTTGAGCTCCGCCGCTTCCAGAACGAGCTTCTCGCGAACGGGGTAGAGCTCCAGCGGGAGCTTGCGGATTAGCTGGAGTGCATTTCGGGCGTCCTCCGAACCCCTGAGTTGTGCGATGCGATAGTAAACCTCTCCAAAGTTGATCCAGTTCAAAATCAAACGGAGGTTCCCCGCGCGGGCACGGCGAAGATACCGACGCATCGAACGACCGGCCTGGCCTTCACCGCGCAGGAAGGCGAGAAGCGCCCAAGCGTCAACGACGGCGACGCCGACGCTCATCTCTGGCTACTTCTTTCCGATGCTCGGCTTCCAGCTCGCGCAACGGGTCCCCAACCGCGAGAAATCCGAACGCGTGATCGATAGCATCCTCACCGATTCGCTTCGCACCGTTCGATGCGAGCTCCAGACGTACGGCGTCCGCGGAGACCATTTCGATCGCGAGACGCACGCCCGGGCGCCACCGCAGCTCCTCGCGGATCGCCTTGGGAATGACGATCTGCCCTTTGCTGGTCAGTTTCGTCTCTGCTTTCATCTTACCGTCAGAGTAAGACGAGATGGTCTCACTGTCAAATCAAGGTCCTCGGCCGGTGCTCGGATCGCGCGACTCGGCCTCCACGCGCTCCACGAGGATAAACGCTCGCCGTCCGGCCATGATGTGGCAGGGGATCGGGGGCGCGCCATACACAGGAGCGTTCGTCTCGAAGAGAGGCCGCGCGACGCCGTGCCGAAACTACGCCCGGCCTCGACGTTGACGGCCATGAGAATGCCCGGTGGCGCCCTCTATCCCCTCATCGGGAACGCTGGGGCCCTACCAGCGGTCGGGCGGGAAGCTGGTCGTGGGCAGGTCGGTGATACCCCGCTCGGCCTTCTGCTTCTCCACCATGAGGGCCACGTCGGCCAGGAGCCTCCGGGCGTCGTAGATGATGCCGTCCTTGATCGTGTACTTGATTCCCCCACGCGCTCGGACAGGCCCGCCTCGCTGCCCCGCTGGTGTACGAGGTTCCACTGGCGCGCCACCTGTCCGAAACGCGCCTGCTCGTCGGCGTGGTTGTGATCCGGTGGCCAGGGCTGGACGTCGCGGCCGTCGTAGAGAGATTCGAAGATGCCGTAGAGGTGGGTCACCGTGCCGAGCCCGAGCCGGGCGGCATCGATCGCGTTCATCTCGGCGACACCCTGTTGAGAGAGGTGCGCCGTCGATCCGAGGCCGAGCTTCTTCGCCTCGTCGAGGAGCGCCTCCATGATGTCGGGCGGATAGGCAGTGAGCTTCAAGCCGTCAATCCCGGTCTCCGCCGCCATGCGCACCCACTCGCGCGCCTTCTCTGGCGTTTCGATGGTGCCCTCCCACTCGTCGAAAGGAAGGAGGATTCGACGCGCGCCGGGACGTCGCCGGAATCATCCTGAATCGCTGGGGCCACGCCTACGTCTGTCCCGCACCGGGCTTCTACTTCGGCCGCGAAGGCAAGCCTGCCGCGCCCGACGTGCTCCGCCGCCCCGCGGGAAGGGTCGCCTTCGCCAACTCCGAGCTTCACGGCCACCAGAACTGGTACGATGCCACCGCGGAAGGGAAGCGCGCGGTGGAGCAGCTGTTCGGTTGATGGAGCGCCGCTCTCGATTCGCCCTGTGAGGACGCGCATGTCGGCTTCGCATAAGTCTCGCGCTCGTTTCCAACTCTTCGTCTGCGGCGGCATCGTCCTCTATG
>DASPGQ010000313.1 GCA_035620555.1 Vicinamibacteria bacterium | reverse complement strand
CCCAGGAGAGCTCCCGGCCGCCTTCGACGAAGGGATGCTTCCAGTACTCGCGCTTGCGGTACCCGCCATCATCGACGAATTCTTTGAACTCTTTGTTGGTGACCTCGTGCTTGTCGAGCCAGTAGTCCTCGAGCTCGACGGCGGGAGCGGGGCCATACTCGTACGGTCCACCCGGCACTCGAACCATGCCCGGCGGGGTGGAGCCGAGCGGCGCGAGCTGGAACTGCGCCACCGAAGTGGTCCAAACTGAGAACGCCACTTCCACCGCGTCGAAACCCTCTTTCGAGATGCGCCAACGGAGATAGGCTTTCGGAACCTCTGTTCCCTCGATAGGAGAAGATCCCACGGACTCCCAGGGGGAGTCCTCGGTTGCCGAGTAATCTCTCCACTCAACGACGGCCCCGGGAGGAGTCGTTCGGATGGTGATGGGCGCGGCCACGTCGCGCCAGAGCTGCTGAAGCCCACGATCCTCGGGGAGAACGCGGTGAGCCTCGCGGGCGAGGCGAAAGCCCTCCACGCGGGGTCCGGCTTGCACCAGCTGGGCAATCTCGGGAAGCGCCACGTTGCGGGCCCAGCGGGCGCGGTGACTCCGAATGCCGAACCACGCCGCTGCGGCAATCGCGAGGGCGAGGACCAACGACACCGGCACGGCGACGCGCGGCTGAAACAGGGCTCGTCGAAAGCCCGTGGAGCGACCCAGAAGCTCCGCCTGAGATCCCTCCAGATCCTCGCGCAAGTCGGCCGCAGAGGCATATCGCGCATCCCGGTTCTTCTCGAGACAGCGGTTCACGATTGCCTCGAGACGGCGGGGAACTTCGTGGCGCACCTTGCGGACCCGCACCGGCGTCTCCCGCAGGATGGCCGACATCGTCGAGAGGGCGGAGTCGCCCGAAAACGCTCGCTGCCCGGTGAGCAACTCATAGAGCACGACGCCGAAGCTAAAGATGTCGGAGCGCGTATCCAGTGGCCTGCCTTCCACCTGCTCGGGCGACATGTACGAGACCGTCCCGACCACCACGCCCTTTCGCGTAAGGCCGAGATCGTCCGATTGCTCGGCGGCGGTCGCCGCTTCGCTGTCGACGTCGCGCGGGGCGACCAGGTGCTTCGCCAGGCCGAAGTCGAAGACTTTCACGTGTCCATCCGGCGTGACCATGACGTTTGCCGGCTTCAGATCGCGGTGGATGATGCCCTTCTGGTGCGAGGCGCGCAGCGCATCGACAATCTGGATGGCGTATTCGAGCGCCTTCGCGACGGGACAAGGCGACGCGAGCCGCGTGCCATCGATGTACTCCATCACCAGGAAATCGACGTCACCTTCGCGGCCGATGTCGTGCAGGGCGCAGATGTTCGGGTGATCCAGACCCGCGATGGTCTTGGCCTCGCGCGCAAACCGCGCCCGGCGTTCTGGGTCGGCGGTGAGGTGCCCGGGCAGCACCTTGATGGCAACGCTGCGATCGAGGCGCGTGTCCTTTGCCTTGTAGACCTCACCCATTCCGCCCGCCCCGATGGCAGCCTCGATCTCATATGGCCCGAGCCGAGTGCCGGGCGACAGGGTCATGACACCAGGTCGGGATGCGACAGCGTCGAGCGGTCACCGCAGTGGTGCGTGTGCAGACGCAGGGCGACGACCGTCCGAGCGATCATGACACGCGGGAGGCCTTCACACCGGACGCGAACCGATACGGATGGGAGATTGTATCTCGCGGACAAGGGGCTCACGAGCATGAATTTTAGCGGTTCAGTGGTTGGAAAGGGAATCGCGCCGGGCGTGTGAATACGGGTCGGAGGGCGTCGACGGGCCAAAATGGCGGCCCGCGTTGTGTATGGCGATCGAGCGGCTACAAGGAGAGCATGAGCGCGCTCGTTCACGTCTCCGGCATCGCGTCATCTCTCGCTTGGCTGCATTCCGCGCCCAGCGCAATCACGGGAGCGCCAAGCTCTCGCTCGCGCCCGGAGAGCTCGCATCGTGAGGAGTGTCGCGGCGGCGCTCAATCCGATCGGGTTCCTCGCGCACGACCATCGGACTGCTTTCGCAACCATGATCCCCGGTCATCACTCGTCTCGCCTGGGGGCGCATGGACGTGCGAGGGGTCGCAAGCGGCAAAGACTTCAAGCTCTACCCCGGCGGAGGCAGGGAGTGGGACTGGCGCGAAACCGGCACCGCGCACTCCCCGGGAATTCAACCGGCGGACGTCGAAGAGCTTCTCGAGCACGGAGTCGACGTCGTCGTTCTGTCCCGCGGCATGCTGAGGCGTCTGAAGGTATGTCCGGAGACGCTCCTGCTCCTCGAAGAGAGGGGTGTTCGAGTTCATGTCGACGAGACCCGAAAGGCGGTCGAGCGCTACAACGAGCTCGCTTCGAGCGGCAATGCCGTCGGCGGGCTCTTCCATTCCACCTGCTGAGAAACGGAGGTTTGAAATGTGGAGTCGACGCAGCTTTCTTCGGATGACCGGCGCGTTCGGTGCGACGTCGCTCGCGGCGCGGGCTCTCGGACTCCAGGAAGTCGCGATTGCCTCGGCCTCGGTCGCCGACCGCTCCGCCGACGAGGTAGACGCGGGCGATGTTGGGGTGATTGAGCGAGGCGAGGAGCTCCGCCTCGCGCTCGAAGCGGGCGAGGCGCTCTCGGTCCTCGGCGAGCGTCGCAGGGAGCACCTTGATCGCCACTTCGAGGCCGAGCCATGGGGATGGTTGAGAGTGGAGATCGCTTTCGCTTCCCGCTCGAAGCGCCGGGAGGAGTCCCGCGGCGACCGGCTTCTCGCCCTCGGGCGACTCTTCCTCCGGGAGCCATCCGGGGAGAAGCCGGATCGGAACCAGGATTTCAATCCGTGGATCTTTCGTCTAGCACCGGCCAACACTTCCACAGGACGATCGTGGGGCAGGGGTTGCCCGACCGGACTCCGCGGTGTATGGTGAGTGTATGGCACGACTCATTTCGACCACGGTTCGTTTGGACGAAGAAGACGTGCGCGCGCTCAAGAAAGCGCGCGCGGACGGCCACTCCGCCTCCGAGCTGGTTCGGAAGGGCCTTCGTATCGTTGCGTCACGGTACTACAAAGGCCGGCGCCCGCCCTCCACGCGACTCTTCGAGTCAACGGACGCGAAACTAGGGGATGAGAGCGAGCTCTTCCGAGACCTGGAAGGTTGAGCCCACCGATCATCGCGGACACCGGTGGGCTGCTTCGCGCCCTGGCCCGGGGGCCCGACGGCCGACCGAGCTTCCCTGAATATGAACGAGCCCTCGTCGACGCTAGGCTCGTTCTGGTCCCCGCCCTGGTGCTCGCCGAGGTCGACTACTTCCTGCGAGGCGAGCGGCCTTCGATGCAAAAGCTTGTCGGTGAAATCTTCGACCCGAAGACCCGCTACGAGTACGTCCCGGCGCTTCCCACCGATCTTGTTCGCGCGCTCGAGCTCGATGCCAAGTTCAAAGAGCTCGGCCTCGGCCTCGTGGATGGCACAGTAGCCGCGCTGGCCGAGCGGCGCAACGTCTATCGCGTGCTCACCACGGATCGTCGCGATTTCGGCGCGATCCGTGTGGGGCCACGCCTCTCGAAGAAGCTGGTGCTGCTGCCGTAGCGCGTGCTGTTTCGTCTGACCGGAATGGGTCAGTAACGGTTCTCGCGGCGCCACTTTCTGACGGACTCCGCGGGGTCGCTCTCCGGGTCGAGCTCGAGGAACTTCCGGAAGCTGATCAGGCGCCTGTTTTTCTCTCAGGAGGAGGACGGCCAGGTTGTAGTGGGCCTCGCTGAGCGAGGGGTCGAGCTTTAAGCTCCCCACCTGTATCGCCGGCCCGGAGGCGGAGATCCCGGAGCCGAGGCGGCATTTGCTCTTCTACTACGGACACTACGCAAACGTCGTTCGCGGACGACGCAAGATTTCTCAACCCGCCGAGCAGACTCCTTCCCCCAATAACGAGAAACTAGAACACGAGCCGACCCTGAGCCCCGCTCGAAAGCAGGCGCTGCGGCGGCGCTGGGCCGATTGATTCGACGCGTTTTCGAGCTCGACCCCCTTCTGTGTCCTTGCGGCGGCTCTTTCCGCGTCGTCGCTTTCATCACCGAGCCGCGCATCGTGCGCAAGATCCTCGACCATCTCAATGCGAACGCCAACCGCGAACGGGCTCCTCCAACTCCATCGATCTCACACGAGCCCTTCCCCGTCCCTTCGACGATATCCCTCTGCTCCGCTGCCCCTCTCGACTCATCGACCCTCCTTCACCTCGTGTGCGTTTCCATGCTCGAGCGCCGCACTCCTTCTCCTACGCCCTTTTCCCCGACCGCCGGCACTTCATTTCCCGACCATACTCGACTGCCTTCGGTCGAAGTTCCTATA
>DASPGQ010000312.1 GCA_035620555.1 Vicinamibacteria bacterium | reverse complement strand
CGCAATCGTAGAGGGACTTCAGGAGCCGGAACGTGTTCCCTCCGCCGATAAAAACCGACTCTGCGTCCTCGACTGCTCGGCGTACGTCCCGACTACCGTGGACGGAGTCGAGCGAAACGCCGAGCGCTTCGAAACGCGCCCGCGCCTGGTCGGCGTAGGCGTCACGGTCGAAGAGGGCGTAGGGGACGAACAGAACGTGCTTCACGTTTTCGAGAAAGTCGCCGATCTCGCCCGCGACATGATCGAGGTAGCCGCTTCCGTGGAGGGTCGAGTTGCTGATCAAGAGAAGGCGCCGGTTTCGATAGTTCGTCGGGAACATTCAGACCTCCATTTATTCGACGTCGTCGGCACTCACCCCGAAACGAGAGTCGTCGCGAGACCCACGAGACCTCCCGCGAGCACGACCCAGAGGACGTCGATTTTTAGCCGGTGGAGCGCCAGGAACGCGACGAGACTCACGACCGCGGCGAACCAGTTCGTGTCGTTCTCGAGCCCTCGTGGCCAGATGACGGCCGTTCCGAAGACCAACGCGAGATTCAGGATCACGCCCACGACCGCGGCGGTGACGCCGGCGAGCGCGGACGTCAAACCCTTGTGGCCCCGCAGCACCTCGATATAGGGCGCTCCGAGAAAGATGAACAGGAAACAAGGGAGAAACGTGGCGTAGGTCGTGACCAGAGCTCCGGTCACCGCGCTCGTCGCTTGTCCCAGATCGCCAGGATGATTCCAACCGGCCATGAAGCCGACGAACTGCACGACCATTATCAGCGGTCCCGGGGTGGTCTCCGCGAGCGCCAACCCGTCGATCGCCTGGGCCTGAGATATCCAACCGTAGCTTCCTGCCGCCGCCTGGGTGACGTAGGCGAGCACCGCATAGGCACCTCCGAACGTGACGAAGGCTGCCCGGGTGAAGAAGCGATACTCCGCCAGGTGAAGGCTGTCCCAGCCGAGCCACGAACCGATGGCCAGAAACGGTACCACCCAGGCCGCGATCCCGATCGCGAGGATCCGCAGGGCTCGCCTTCCCGACGGCAGAGTGTGGGGGGCAGAAGGGGCATCGTCGTCGATGACAGTCGCCGGACTGACCGACGTCGGTCGGGTCCCGGGAAGCACCGTTTGCTTCTCGGTGGAGCCGACGAGCGACAACGAGGGAAGAACGCGAGCGACCACGAGACCGATGACCCCGGCGGAAAGAACGATGAGTGGAAACGGAACCTCGAAGTAAAAGATGGCGACGAAACCCAGAACCGCGAGGGCGAGATGAGCGGGCCCGCGGAGGGCGCGCCCGCCGATCTTCAGGATCGCCTGCACGACGATGGCAACGACGACCGGTTTGAAACCGGAGAGAACGGCCGCCACCGCCGGCAGGTTTCCATACGCCGCATAGACGTACGAGAGACCCAGCAGCACGAAGATGGACGGGAGCACGAAGAAGCCACCGGCGACGATGCCCCCGACCGTACGGTGGAGGAGCCAGCCGATATAGGTCGCGAGTTGCTGAGCTTCCGGTCCGGGCAACAGCATGCAGTAATTCAAGGCGTGGAGGAAGCGCTCCTCGCTCAACCAGCGTCGGCGCTCGACGAGCTCTCGGTGCATGATCGCGATCTGGCCCGCCGGCCCCCCGAACGAGATGAAGCCCAGCTTGACCCAGAAGGCGAACGCCTCGGCGAAAGTGACCGTGGGGGGCGCGGGTGCCGAGCCTTCTCGTCGCTCACTTGGAGCGGGACGGCCGCTTTCGGGCGCTGTCCCGACGCGTTCGTTTTCCAGTGCTCGTCTCCTCTGTCTTGCTCTCGTCCTTGCCGAGAGATTCGTGTAAACCGTCGAAGAGCGCTGTGCATTGTGCGGCGAGCTTGCGATCGTCGTTCAGCAAGATGGAAAGGCCGCGGACCATCGCACTCACTCCCGGAGCTTCGAGGCGGTTGAACTTTCCGTCCTTGAGATCGATATCGTGAACGATCTCGGCAATCTGGCGGAGCGAGCGATCACCCGACAAGCCAAAGCGCGAGAGCATCGTCTCGAAAGTGCAATCTTCGCCCTGATGGGTGAGCTCGGCACCGTACATGTCGAAGGTGATCCCCCCTTCCACCGACTCACCTTCGGAGACGAACGAGAATCGCGGCCGCTTGTCGATGAACCGCTTGATCAGCCATATGGACGCGAGCCGGTCGATGAAGAGGTTCTTTCGCGTGACCCAGCGTCGTCCCTGGAATCGCGCGGGATCGAGCTCCCCCTCCGGGCGCGATTCTTCGTCCGGTTGCCCGCGACTCCGAGACGACGTCAGGAGGCTCTTCCGGCAACGACGATAGGCCGCTTCCGCGCTCGACCGCCCGCGGGCTTCGAAGAAATCGATCGCGATGAGACGGTTCAGCTCCTGGTACAGCCGGTCGAGATCGGCCTCGTAGCTCTCGACGCGCGCCACCGAAAGATGCCCGCCACGTCTCTGTTCTCGAACGGCCCCGGTAAGACCGTCGAGCTCGGCGCTCACGAGCGCGTACTCCTCGTCGCGCGCCTTCCGAAACGTCGCGATGATCTCTTCATCCGTCGCTCCTTCGACGGCGCCTGCGTGAAGAACGGTCGCCTGGCCGCCCGCCGACTCGATCTCCTGCTTCAGCCACTGAAAATCCTCGAAGGTCTTGTCGTTGAAGGGCAAGACGTAGACCGAGTTCTTGATCGCGACGGCGCCGAGCTTCTGCAGCCGGCGCCAGGTGCGAACCCGCGGGTTCGTGGGCTTGGGAGGCAGCTGATGTATCAGGAGCAACCAGTCCTGCTTCATT
>DASPGQ010000311.1 GCA_035620555.1 Vicinamibacteria bacterium | reverse complement strand
TCTCGACCACCTACCCCTTTGAGTCGATCGCCGACAAGTTTCTCATCCTGCCGCGGATGATTCTGGAGCCCCGAATCTCCGCGGTGACGCCGCTCATCGACGGGTGGATACTTCTGGGCTGGCTGTCGAGTCTGTTCTTCTTGAGACGACTCGTGGTGGGAGTTCCCTTCGTATGCTATTTGCTGGTGCTGATGGTGACGGTGAACTCGACGTATTTGTGGGGCTTCTATCTGGAACCCGTTCTTCCGCTGCTCTGCCTCGCTGCCGCTTGCTCTGTTTGCCGGGCACTGCGACGGCTCGAAGTCGTCCCTTTGTTCTTCGTGATCGCCCTCGGCGTGCTGCCCCAATACGTGACACTCGAAGGCGCACCGATTCCGCTCGGCTTTCGTGGGCTGGCCATCGCGGCTTTCCTGCCTCTCGTCCCCTCCGTATTGCGGCTGTCCCGGAAGCACGTGGCGAACGAGGCCGCACGCTACGCCCTGGCCGCGATGCTGGTCGTTGCCACGCTGGCCAATCTTCATCGCTGCTTGACGACGCTTTAAACGCAAACGAGCTTCCGATAACATCCCCTCGGCACCATCGTGCGGCGCGACCTACCAGAAGCGGAGAGTCTCCATCTGTTCTCATTTGACGGCGGGGTGAGGGAAACCTGTTCGGTGCTTCGCCCCGATCGCTATTGGATGATCGAGGCGTTGGACCACGGGAATCCGCTCATCTCCCGAGGCGGCGGCTATTCCTACGCGGCGGCGAGCTTCGGTCCGGGGTGCCTGGTCGTGGACATGACCCGGTTCAACCGCATACTCGGCTTCGACGAGTCGGCGCGGGTCATCGAGGTCGAGGCGGGGATGACCCTCGGGGAGCTTCTCGCGTTCACCGCTCCCAAGGGTCTCTTCCTCCCGGTGGTGCCCGGCTATCCCGACATTACGATCGGAGGCTCGGTCGCGGCGAACGTTCACGGCAAGTGTCCCTTCAGCGAAGGCACGTTCGAACGCGTGGTGGAGAGCCTGACGTTGTTTCATCCCCGTCACGGGACCTTGACGCTGGATAGGAGAGAGAACCGGGACCTCTTCGAGCTCACCTGTGGCGGTATGGGCCTTACCGGGATAATCCTGAGCGCCAAGCTCCGGCTGGTGGAGCTCCCGGGCTTCACGGTGACGATCCAGCGTTCCGAGGTGGGGAGTCTCGCCGCCGCGCTCGAGCCGCTTCAATCGGTGACACCGGAGAGCGCTTTCGTGTATACGTGGCATGATGGCGTGCCGCGCGGCAGGACGTTCGGAAGGGGCTTCGTGTATCGGGGTGATATCACGCCCGGTGCGTCCTACCGCGACACACCGCGCCGATACCGCCGTCTGGACGCAGCGACGCGACGGCGCTTTCCGGTGTCGTTCCTGGGAGGGCTGGGCTCGAGCCTGCTGACGAGCGGTTTCTGGTCGGTCGAACGAGCCCGACCGGCGAAAGGTTCCATTTCTCTCTTTGACGCGACGTTCCCATTGGCTCTTCGCAGCACGTACTTCTTGCTGTTCGGCCGTCGAGGACTTGCCGAGTTTCAGGTCATTGTCCCTTTTGCCGCCGCCGAATCGTTCCTGTCGGAGCTCGAGGCGTCGCTCCTTCGGCATCGAGCGCCGTCGGTGATCGTCTCGATGAAGTTGTTTCGGGGAAACCGACGCCTCCTCAGGTTCGAGGGTGACGGAGTCTGTGTCACGGTTGATTTTGCCCGCACGCCGGATACGAGAAAGTTCCTCGCGACCCTCGACGAAGTCTGCGTCGCGGCTTCCGGGGTTCCCAACCTCGTCAAGGATTCGAGACTTTCGGCGGAGACGGCCCGTGCCTGTTATTCGGGGTACGACGAGTTTCGCGAGCGAATCCATGCCTTCGACCCCGAGCGTTTGTTCCGAAGCGAGCTGTCGCAGAGACTCGGGATTTGAACTGTTTCGTTATGGGTGCCTCGGGGGGACTGGGCCGCGCGTTATGCCATCGTCTCGCGGTGGGCGGACACGAGCTGGTCATTGCCTCGTCGGACGCCCGCGACCTGAACGCCTTGGCGTCCGATCTGCGCCTGAGGTGGGGAGCGAGCGTGAAAACGCTCGAATGGGACGCGTCGCGCGAAGGAGCCAGCAAAGCCATGGAGGGACTCGAGGATCCCGACGGCCTGTTCTTTCCCATCGGTGTGGTGGACACGGACGACCGAGGAACCCTCGACCCCGCGCGAGCGGAGGAGCTCGTCCGGGCGAACTTCCTCAGCATCGTCGAGGTGGTGAGCCGTTCGTTATCGGCGATGAGGGCCGGTCGAGGCGGTGTGATCGTCGGCTTCGGAAGCATCGCTTCCGCTCGGGGACGCGGAGCGAACGTCGTCTATGCGGCCGCGAAGCGGGCCCTGGAAAGCTACTTCGAGAGCCTCAGACACGCGTGCGCCGGAAGCGGGGTCTTCGTGCAGCTCTATGTTCTCGGCTATCTCGACACGACACAGGCCTCGGGGAGGACGAAGCTCTTTCCCAAGGCCTCGCCCGAACGACTGGCCGAGCGAGTCGTGAGGCACCTCGACCGGGACGTCGGGGTCGTCTATTACCCCGGGTACTGGCGGTGGGTCCGTCTCACGCTTCGTGCGACTCCGTGGACTCTCTACCGGCGGATCTCCTTCTGAGGGCTCGATGGACGATTTGAAAGTGAGCCTCTTCTTTCCAGTGTACCGCGACGAGCGCACGGTGCGTACCGTGACCGAGAAAGCGGTAGCGCTCCTGTCGTCCCTTTGCGAGGAATATGAGGTCATCATCATCGACGACGGCTCTCCCGACCGCTCGGGTGAGATCGCCGATGAGCTGGCTCGCGAGAACGCCTGCGTTCGTGTGGTTCACCACCCGAGCAACCTGGGCTACGGGGCGGCGGTGCGTTCGGGTCTCGAGGCCTGTCGATTCGACACGATCTGTCAGACCGACGGCGACGATGAGTACGAAGTCGAAGACTTCCGAAAACTCCTCAAATTACGGGATCGGTACGACCTGGTGATCACGTTCCGATACAAGAAGGTCTACTCCAGCTGGCGCATCCTCGTCTCATGGGCGTACAACCGGCTCCTCCGACTGCTCTTCCGAACCCCTTTTCGCGACGTTTCCACCGGGCTCAGGATGCTGCGGCGTTCGGTGATCGAAGACATCGATATCGTCTCGACCAGCCCGTTCGTCGGCGCCGAGATTGCCATCAAGGCGATGCTCAAAGGGTATGCCGTCGGGGAGGTCGGTATCCAGACTTTTCCGCGTGCGTTCGGGAGAGGGGCGACCGTCACTCTGCCTAATATCATCGCCACGATGGCGGACGTCTGGCGCATCTATGGGGAAGTGTTCTCCGATTCCTACGATCTGCCCTCGAATCGACTCCGGACGTGAGAGCCATGGAGAGACTGGACGTCCTGTATCGACAACGATTCTCGGAAACGGCCCGGAGGACGCGCGACCGAGTTTGGCAGGCGCTGTGCCGGAACTTCTTTCAACGCTATGTTAGAAAGAGCGATACCGTCCTCGATCTGGCCGCTGGATTCGGGGAGTTCATACGCAACATAGAGGCCGGTCACAAGATCGCCGTGGACCTCAACCCGGATTGTGCCGCGTTCCTGCCCCAGGACGTCGAGTTCCATCACCGGGATGCGAGAGACCTGCGGGTCTTCGGTTCTTCGACCATCGACGTCTGCTTCGTCAGCAACTTCTTCGAGCATCTGGCGAGCAAGGACGACCTGGACGCGCTCCTTGCCGAGATCCGACGCGTCCTTCGCCAAGGCGGCCTCCTCGTGGCTCTCCAGCCCAATATCCGTTACGCGCCGGGGGAGTATTGGGACTTCTACGATCACCACATCCCTCTGTCGCACCTGTCCTGCGCCGAGGCGTTTCGGAAGGCGGACTTCGAGATCGTGGAGCTCATCGACCGGTTTTTGCCCTTCACGAGCCTGACGCGCCTTCCGCAGCACCCGGCCCTCGTTCGTCTCTACTTGCGTTTCCCCCCGGCCTGGCGCGTGCTCGGGCGGCAGTTCCTCATCGTGGGACGAAAGTCAGAAGATGGCTAGGCGACCGCGAGCTCTTGGCGCTCGTTTCGTTGGGCGCCGGGGCTTCGATTGCGCTCGGTGTGAAGGCGCCGTTCTCTCAGGCATTCTCTCCCCCGCTTGCGCTAGTCTAGCCTCGTGATCTCGGCTGCCGTTCTTGCTCTCGCTGGCGCGGTCGTTTTGCCCGAGATGTCCGAGGCCCACCGGAAATGGATCGACGAGGAAGTCGTCTACATCATCACCGACAAGGAAAAGGAGGTCTTCCTTTCGCTTCAGACCGTGGAGGAGCGTGAGCGGTTCATCGAGGCGTTCTGGGTGCGCCGGGACCCGAACCCCGCGACGCCTTCGAACGAGCTCAAGGAAGAGCATTACCGGCGCATCGAGCACTCCAACCGATTCCTCGGCCGGGACACCTTCCGGCCAGGATGGCGCACCGATCGGGGGCGCTACTACATTCTTCTGGGGGAGCCCAAGATCACGCAGCGCTTCAGCGGCAGTAACGACATCGTCGATAGCGAGCTGTGGTTCTACCAGGGCGGGAGCGACAAGGGCCTTCCTGGGGCTTTTTACCTGTTGTTCTTCCAGCGTGACGGCGTCGGTGAGCTCGAGCTCTATCATCCCGTCGGCGACGGCCCACAGCAGCTATTCCGAAGCGCGAGCGTGGTTCTCCCCGATACCAACAACCTCGCCGCCGTCGAGCTCCTGGAGGAGCTATCGCCCGACCTCGCTCACGCGTCTCTCTCTTATGACGCGGGACAGCCCCCCGACCTGTTCACCGGGCGCGCGTCGCTCGGCACCGACTCGGTCCTCGCTCGGATCGAGGAGTCACCCAAACGAGCCATCCGCACCGACTACCTGGATGCCTGGCTTCGCTACGGGAACCGCGTGGCCGCCGACTACTCCTTCAACTTCGTTCCCAACCGGAGCGCGTTCGGAGTCCTGGTCGGACCCGAACGTACCGCGATCGTTCACTACGGTATCGAGCTCGACCCGGAGAACTTCGGTCTCGCCTCGGACGAGGAGAAGACGAAGTTCTACACCACCCTGGACGTCACCGTCGAGGCGAGAAACGCGGGAGGAACTCTCGTCTTCGCCAACGAGCGTTCGGACTTCGTCGAGCTCTCCTCGAGCCAGGTGCAAGCCATCGAACGCTTCCCCGTGGCCTATCACGACACCTTTCCTCTCGTTCCCGGCCGCTACACGGTTTCCATCATTCTCCGGAATCGCGTGTTGAAGCGATATACCGTCGCTGAGGCCGAGATCCTGGTTCCAGATTTTTCGCGAAGCGGAGCGGCACTCACGGAGCCCATTCTGGGGTACCGCACCGAGCAGCTCTTCAACGTCGGTTCCGAGAGCGAGATGCGCGCGTTTCAGCTCGGCTCGCTGCGGCTCGAGCCCTCCGCGGATGGCTACTTCGCGATCGGCGATACGATCTTCGCGTTCACCCAGGCCATCGGTACGCCGTCCGAGGCGCAGGTGCACTTCGAGCTTCTCTTGGGAGACGAGGTGCTGGACCGCCAACAAGCCCCGGCTCGCGAGTCGGGAGCGGCTCTCGCGGAGCTCGCTACCCTCGGGGCGGTCGGTGGGAATTATCTCGTTCGCGCTCGTCTCCTGCGCGCCGACGGAACCGTCCTCGCCGAGAGCAGCGCGCCTGCGATTCTCTCCCCTCGCTCGGTGGTGGCGCGGCCCAACTTCGTCTACCGCAGGGGTTTCAACGCCGGAGTTCCAGGTCTTCTACCCCTCGTTCTCGGCGACCAGTGGTCGATGCTTCAGAAAAGCGATCTCGCGGGCGCCGAGTACGAGAAGGCGGTCGCCGCCGCGAATCAGAAATTGCCGCAAGCGCGGTGGAAGCTCGCCTATCACTACCTTTCGCAGAATCGGACTGCCGAGGCGCTCGAGCTTCTGGCTTCACTCGAAGAGGCATTCCCCTCGCAGTACGAGGTCGTCGCCGGTCTCGGGATCGCTTACTCGCAAGCAGGGGATGACGCCCGAGCGGTCTCCTATCTCGAGCGGGCTCTCACGCTGCGCCCCCCGAGCACGAGAATGCTGAATGCGCTCGGCGAGTCACAGGAAAGACTCGGGGATCTCGAAAAGGCGAAGGGCTTCTACCAGCGCTCCCTGGACCTGGACCCGGATCAACCGGCCGTTCGAGAGCGGTTGGCCCGTCTGGTATCCAAATAGGCGGGCGCAGCTATTGGCTCGCCGCCGCCGCGAGAACGACGATACCCTGATGACCTTCGAACCGTAAGGCGCGGGCTAGCCGTTCCGCAGGGTCGCGCTCGTCAAAAGCGCCCACCCACACCCGGTGGAAAACATCGGGCCCCGACTGGAAAGGCGACACGACAACGGGAGAATGCCCTTCGGCCTGGAGCAGCGTCATCAGCTCGCTCGCCCGGTCGGGCTCGGAGAACGAGCCGACCTGGACGCGCCATCGTCTCTCGGCGAGCGGTCCCGACAGGCCCAGAACCTCGATGCGGACGGGGGTGACGCCTTTTTCAGCGAGACCCAGCTCACGGGCCGCCCCGAACGACAAGTCGATGATGCGGCCTTTCACGAAGGGACCCCGGTCGTTGATGATGACCTCCACCTCCTGCCGACTCTCGAGATCGGTCACTCGTACGAGCGAGCCGAACGGAAGAGTCTTGTGGGCGGCCGTCATCCGTTCCGGATCCATGATCTCGCCGCTTGCCGTTGCCCGACCGGCTTCCTCGATTCCGTACCAGGACGCGAGGCCTTCCTCGACGTGCCGGGGTGGAGGACCGGGAGACACGGGAGCCCGGCGGCTCGAGCAGCCGCTCGCCAGGAGCACGACGGCTCCGGCGCCCACGAGGAGTCGATTCCACATGAACGCGGGATTATAACTTCTTGTAGCGTCCCACGGCATCCTGGGACTTGCCTCGCGGGATGCTCAGGCTCTTCCACCGCGAGGCGGCGAGGTGTTTCGCAAGCATGACAATCTGGCCGACGTGATACGCGCAGTGGATGAGGTGGCGCTGGAGCGCTTCGGTCACCGTGTGCTCCTCTCCGCGAATGAGAAGCGTCCGGTCCAGATCCCCCGGGGCGAGGCGGTCGAGGCTTTCGAAGGCACAGGCGAAGCCACGTTCCCAAATCGCCATCAACTCTTCTCGCGTCCGGTCGGGGCTGGACTCGAACTCGCGGTCCCGGTGTCGTTGGGGCTTTTCTCCGTCGGAGAGGAGAAAGTCGGTGAAGCGCGATACCATGTTTCCGCTCAGGTGCTGGATCAAGATCGCGACGGAGTTCGACTCGGCGTCGAGCGCACGGTGAAACGCCGCCTCGTCGGGTAGCTGCGCCATGGCTCCGTCGGCGAGCTTCTTCAGACGGGCGAGCTCGAAACGGGCATTCTCGAGATACAGTTGCGGTAGTTCCACTTCAACCTCCTTCATGTACACGCAATCGTTCGATCTGGCGGGACCGGCGGGACGACTCGAAGCCGTCCTCATGACTCCCACGGTGTCTTCGGCCGCGGCAGCCTTGCTCTTGCACGCTCACCCGTTGCACGGCGGTACGATGCATTTCAAGCTGATGTTCCGGATCGCGAAAGTGCTTCAAAGAAACGGCCATGCCGTGCTTCGCTTCAACTTTCGCGGTGTGGGCCGAAGCCAGGGCGTCCATGATGACGGCCGCGGCGAGCAGGACGACGTCCGCGCGGCTCTCGACCACCTCGAAAGGGCGTTCCCGGCCGTTCCCGTCCTGCTCGGAGGGTATTCCTTCGGCGCGGTCATGGCGCTTCGCGTGAGCGACGCGGACTTCCGAGTGGGCTCGGTTCTGGCTCTGGGGTCTCCCGTGGCATTCCTCGACTCGCTGAGACGACCGATGCCACGACTCTTCGTCCAGGGCGCGCGCGACGCTTTCGGTGATGCCGCGGCGATCCAGGGCTACGTCAACGAGGCCCCGTCGGGAGCGAGGCTCGTCCTCGTACCGGGGGCAGATCATTATTTCGACGGTCACATCGACACAGTGGAGAGCATCGTCAGTGATTGGCTATAATCTCCTCTATCCTCGGAAGCAGGAAATGTATCGGGACACCAGGCGTCGCTTTCTGAGCGCCTCGGGGGCGTTCGTGGCGGCGAATTTTCTACCTCGGGCCTTCGCGGGGCAAAACGAATCGAGTGCCGTCGAGGGGAAACGGGGTCTCGTCGTTCTCGGCGATCGTCCCTTGAACGCCGAGACTCCGGTGAGCCTGCTCGACGACGAGGTGACACCCAACGACGTTCACTTCATTCGCAACAACGGGCTCGTGCCCGAGCGCGCGCGGACGAGGGACGTTTCCGATTGGACGCTCACCGTCGATGGCGTCGTGAGAAACACACTCCGGCTCGGCCTGTCCGAGCTCAAGTCTCGATATCCGGTTCACACGATGCAGCTCGTGATGGAGTGCGCGGGAAACGGCCGCGCCGGGTTTCGTCCGCCAACGGGCGGCAACCAGTGGAAGCTGGGCGCCGTCGGCTGCCCCGCGTACACGGGCGTTCGTCTCAAGGACGTGCTGAGAAGCGCCGGGGTCGAGCCCTCGGCGGTTTACGTGGGTTACTACGGGGAGGACGTCCACCTCAGCGGCAATCCGGAAGCCGTGGTCATTTCTCGCGGCATTCCCATATCCAAGGCGCTCGATGACGCCACCCTTCTCGCATGGGACATGAACGGCGAGCCCCTTCCTGCCCAGCACGGGTTTCCGCTCCGGCTGGTGGCGCCGGGTTATCCCGGCTCGGTCTCGGGGAAGTGGCTCAGACGGCTCTGGGTGCGCGATCGGGTTCACGACGGCGAGAAGATGGAGGGCTTCTCTTACCGTGTGCCGAAGCGCCCGGTCGAGCCCGGCGCCGACGTACCCGAAGAGGAGATGGAGATTATCGAGGCGATGCCGGTCAAATCGATCATCACCCGGCCAGGCTCGGGCCTCGAGCACCCGCGGGAGGTGCCGCTAGGTTTACGCGGCCACGCCTGGTGCGGTGACGGCACGGTCGACGCCATGCACCTGAGCCTCGACTTCGGGCGAACCTGGACCAGGGCCGAGCTGCGACCGCCGCGCAATCGATTCGCGTGGCAGCGGTGGCACGGGACGCTGCTCTTCCCCACCGCCGGGCACTACGAGGTTTGGGTCCGAGCGACGGATCACGCCGGTCGCCAGCAGCCGATGGTCGTTCCCGGCTGGAATCCCCGCGGTTATCTCAACAACGCCATGCACCGGATCGCGGTCAAGGTCGTCTGACCGTGGTGCTTCTGCTCGTGCTCCTTCTCGTCCAGCAAGTGGATGGTCTCGCTCCAGGAAAAGGTCGCGAGGTCGTAGAGACCGTATGTACCGCCTGTCACACGACCGAGATCATTACCGCTTCTCATATGAGCCGGAAGAGCTGGGGTACGACGATCGACTGGATGCAGGAGTACCAGGGACTTGCCGAACTGGAGCCCGAGGTTCGAGAGACGATTCTGGACTATCTGGCGACGACCCAGGGACTCGACGGAGAAACGGTCGACGCCGAGAGTCCCTGGGCCTATCCTCTTTATCGACCGAACCCGATCTGGTGATGGAAGTCTTCAATCGCACCCTGGCTCTGGAACGGCTCGGCGGAGACGACGAGCGCCTCAAGGAGCTCCTGACCGCTTTCCAGGAAGATATCCCGATCATCTTCCAGGAGCTCCAGGATTGCGTCGAGCGCAAGTGGGCCGACCGTATGGAATCTCGGGTTGCCGAGTTGAGAGAGTCGGTCCGGGCGATCGGAGCCGAAGGGCTCGAACATCTGACCGATCAGATCATCGTCGCCGCCCGCGAGGGTGATTATCCCCAGCTCGAGACGCTGATGACTCACATGAGCATGGAGCTCGACTGGCTTCTCAGGATCCTGGACGACAAACGTTGCTCGGGTAATTTGTAGTGGGTTCAGTTCCCGATCGACACGTTGGAGTAGTCGTGCCGCAGGATCGCCTCACGGATGTCTCTCGCCGACCTACCCGCATC
Organism: Vicinamibacteria bacterium; assembly: GCA_035620555.1. Lineage (NCBI taxonomy): Bacteria > Pseudomonadati > Acidobacteriota > Vicinamibacteria > Vicinamibacteria bacterium. Next base: position 19,078 of record DASPGQ010000311.1, on the reverse strand, counting down.
GGTCATTTGCTTCGCGAGCACGGCTTCTTTCATGCAGATGATGCAAGTCGAGGCGTGCTCATCGATGTAGCAGTCGAGAAGACTTCGGTGATCGTCTGAGGTGTTGTCACATCCGCACAGGCAGGGCTGCTGCGCGAGCACCTCGGGGATGTCCTTGGCGATTGCGTAGGTGCCCGCGATTCCCTGATTCTGAAACTGGCTCGGAGGAAGGGTCACCGGCAAGGGATGAGCTTGGGCCGGATCTTCGAAGTAACGGAACTTCTGGTCCTGGCCCGGATCGCGAGGCTCGACGGCTCTGGTCTGGTCGGGGGGCGCGGGCGGAGTAGGCCTGGGTGCACCCTCCTGAGACAGGGCGTAGACGAAAACGCCGCCTCCGGCGACGAGCAGGGCGAGCGCAACGAAACGCCCGGCATTGCCCGGCGAGGTGAGCTTCTCGGCCACGGGTTCTGGGGCGGCTGGCTGCTTTCTCTTCTTTGCCATGACGCTTCATTATAGATCCAAGATGGCTCACCAATGGTAGTCTCGGCGACGACGATCTTCCTGGGCGCGTTTCTTCTCTTCGTCGTACAGCCGCTGACGGCGCGCAGGCTCCTCCCGTGGTTCGGAGGCAGTCCGGCGGTCTGGATCGTGTCCTTGCTGTTCTTCCAGGTCGCGCTCCTCGCCGGCTACGGATACGCGCACGTGCTGACGGAGAGGCTCTCGCGACACGGTCAGGCGCTCTTCCATGTCGTGCTCGTGCTCGTCGCACTGGCGTTCCTTCCGATCGGACCCCACGAGCCCGTCGAGACGGGCGCATCCGATCCCACCTGGGACGTGCTCGCGATGCTCGCGAGCAGCCTGGCGGTTCCGCTCGTCGTGGTCTCGTCCACCAACCCATTGCTCCAGAGGTGGCTTGCGAGCGCGAACGTTTACCGCCTGTTTGCGGTGTCCAATCTCGGCTCGCTTCTGGGGCTCTGGTGCTATCCGTTTCTGCTGGAGCCCTGGACGGGGCTCGAGACGCAAGCCTGGTTGTGGTCGGTGGGGTTCGGACTCTACGCCGGCTCTTCGGTTCTGGTGGCGGCGAGGGCGTGGCGGCACGCCGCGGACCTCTCCGAGCGCGAATCGGAGTCCGAGGCCTCGGTTGGCGTTTGGACTCGATTCCTTTGGCTCGGGCTTGCTGGGACCGGTGCCGTCATGCTCATGGCGACCTCGAACCAGCTCACCCGCAACGTCGCCGCGTTCCCGTTTCTGTGGGTGCTGCCGCTCAGTCTCTATCTGATCTCGTTCATCGTCGCTTTCTCTCACGATCGCTGGTACCTACGCTCGCTCTGGGCGAGTGTCTATGTCGTCAGCGTTCTCGTGGTCCTCCATCTTCTCGGACAGAGCGACGAGCCACCGTTCTGGCACCAGCTCGCGGCTTATTCGGTCAATCTTCTCGCCGCATGTATGATCTGTCACGGTGAGCTGGCCCGGCTTCGACCCGCCTCACGGAGGCTGACCCGGTTCTACTTGCACGTTGCCTTCGGAGGCGCTCTCGGCGGCGCGCTGGTGAGCCTCGCGGCTCCTGCGGTTTTTCGCGGCTACTGGGAGTACCCTCTGGGTCTGTTTGCCGTGTACGTTCTGGGCGGCCTCTCCGTCGTAACCGGGCAGCTCGATATCGCCGAGGGACATCGGTCGAGGATTCTTCTCTTCCTTGCCGGTGGAGCGATCGCATTCGGAGCGCTTCTTTTCGGTTACGTGGAGCGCGAGAGCGGCTCGACGACGCTGATGCAGCGAAGCTTCTTCGGCGTGCTTCGGATCTATGACCATAATCCCCAGACGCGATTTTGGGAGCGTTACCTCTGGAATGGACCGGTTTCCCACGGCGGCCAGATGATGGTCGAAGGTCGGAGAAACGAGCCGCTTCTCTATTACGGTCCCGATTCAGGCGTAGGAGTGGCTCTCGGGTTCCGAGGCGAGCCCTGGAGCTCGAGGGGCCGGCACATCGGCGTCGTCGGGCTCGGCACCGGAACCCTCGCGGCGCTGGCGCTCGCAAACGATGTCGTGACGTTCTACGAGCTGAATCCCGACGTCGTCGACGTCGCTCGCGAGTATTTCTATTACCTCGACGAGTCTCAGGCGGACGTCCGGGTCGTCGTGGGTGACGCGCGGCGTTCTTTGTCGACCGAGACCGGAAAACTCGACATCCTCGTCATCGACGCCTTTACCGGGGATGCGATCCCGGTGCATCTTCTGACGCGGGAAGCATTCGCGCTCTATGACGAGCGGCTCGATGACGAGGGAATCCTCGCGGTGCACGTATCGAACCTGCATTTCGACCTCAAGCCCGTGGTGCGGGCGCACGCCGAATCGCTCGGGGCGGCCGCCGTTTTCGTCCGAAACGATGCTGACGACGAGACGAAGCAATACCTCTCGGACTGGGTTCTGGTGACGCGAAATGCAGCTTTTCTATCGAGTGCCAAGCTGCAGTCGCGAATGACTCCGTGGCGCGCCGACCTCGCCTTCTCCGCCACCGATTTCGACTGGACGGACGACTACAGCAATCTCCTCCGCGTGGTGAAGACCGCCGGGGAGTAGCGCGCCCAATTACGCCGAGGCGAGAACCGCCTGCTCGATGACGTCGAGGCCGCGCTCGAGGTCTTCGTCTTCGATGACGAGCGGCGATAGGACGCGAATCACGTTCCCGAAGGGACCGGCGGTGATCACGAGGACACCCTGTTCGCGGCAGCGCGCGGTCGCCCGCTTCACGAGCTCCGTCGCCGGGCGGGCGGGATCGCGCTCGTGGCACAGTTCCATCGCCACCATGCCGCCGAGCCCTCGCACGTCCGCGACCCAATCGCATTTCGCCTTCAGCGATTCGAACCGTGCACGCACTCTATTCCCAATGGTCCGCGCGCGACGGTTCAGATCTTTTTCCTCCATCACCTCGATGTTGGCGAGAGCGCCGGCGCACACGACGGGGTTACCCCCATAGGTTCCACCGATCGTTCCCGGCTCCGCCTTGTCCATGATCTCCGCCTTGCCCACCACCGCTCCGATGGGCATCCCGCCACCCATCGACTTCGCCCAGGTCGAAAGGTCGGGCACGATGCCCGCGTGCTCGTAGGCAGCCCACCGACCGGTCCGGCAGAAGCCGGATTGAACCTCGTCGCAAATCAGCAGGATCCCGTGGTCGTCGCAGATACGGCGAAGCCCGCGGAGATATTCGGGTGGCGCGGGAACGAACCCTCCTTCCCCCTGGACGACCTCGATGATGACGGCCGCCACGTGATCGGCTGGCACGGGGCCGGTAACGAAACCTTCCTCGAAGCGCTTCAGCTCCCGCTCGACGAAACGGTCCATCGACAGGCCGTCTCCATGTCGAAAATGGTCGGGGAACGGGCGGCGGTAGATCTCCGGGGCGAAAGGTCCGCAATGTTTCTTGTAGGCGCTCTTTCCCGTGAGGCTCATGCCGAGAAGCGTCCGACCGTGAAACGCGCCGTCATAGCAGAAGATTGCGGGACGGCCGGTCGCCTGGCGCGCGATCTTGACGGCGTTCTCGACCGCTTCGGCGCCGGAGCTGACGAGCATGACCTTGGTCGAGGCTCCATGAGGAAGAAGCTCGGCGAGCTTCTCACAAAGCGCGACATAAGGTTCGTAAGTCGCGACATGGATGCAGGTATGGAGGAGCGTTGCCGCTTGACTCTGGATGGCGCGGACGACCCGTTCGTCGCAGTGGCCGGCGTTCATGACGCCGATGCCGGCGGCAAAGTCGATGAGGTCACGGCCGTCGTGATCGGTGAGGTGAGCCCCTTTGGCGGAAGCTACCGTGGTCTCGCCGGCGAACATCCCGACACCTCGGGGGACGACCGCGAGCCGCCGGCGGATCAATTCCTCGCTCGAAGAATGGGTCATGGAACCTCCTCCTGTTGGCGGTCCAGATCTTATCTCAAGTGCCGCCGCCACCACTCCATACCGGTGCCGTTCCGATCGGCGTTTGCCCTCGGTTGCCCCAATCGTCTAATGTGGATCGTCAACTCATTCACAACTCATCGGGGAATCGGATTCGGGAGACATTAGGTGCTTCGCCTCTTCATTCTGCTCGCGGTCGTCCTTCTCGCGGTCTACTACTTCTTTCCCGAATCGTTAGAACAGGTGGTCGAGGAGGGCGGTGATTCAATCTCCCGAGCGGTGGACGGCGTGACCGGCGCCGTTGGTGGCGAGGCCAGCGTATCCCTCGTCCCCTCCGACACCACCCCGCTCGAGACGGAGCTGATCGACGCGGCGGGAAAGGGAGAAGATGCTCGGGTTAGAGAGCTCATCGCCCGGGGAGCAAACGTCAACGGGCGCGGGACGGACGGGGCGACACCCCTCATCGCCGCCGCCGTCGCCGGTCACCGGGCGACATTCGAGCTCTTGCTCGGGGCCGGTGCCGAGGTGGATGCGAGGGACAGCCGTGGGCGAACGTCGCTCTTGCTGGTCTCGTCGCGGGGGGAGAGCGAGCTCGCCAGGCGGCTTCTGGACGCGGGAGCCGACCCCGATATCAAGTCGAACACCGGCAATTTCGCCCTTTTGGAGGCGTCTCGTTACGGGAGCGCCGAGCTCACCAGGCTCCTGCTCGCGGCCGGCGCGGACCCCAATGCGCGCGCGACGAACGGCTGGACCGCGCTGAAGACTGCCGAAGAGCGAGGCCATACGAGCGTCGCCGCGCTTCTTCGCGAAGCGGGCGCACGCCCCTGAAAACGCTTATCTCGGGTTCTTGCCACTCGCCTATCCCTCGTTTACCATCGAGGAAATGAAACCGGTGGACCGTCAGAAGACCGGCGCCGTCGACCTCAGGGGCGAGCAGATTCACTGGGACCTCGAGGGCGGCCTCAGCTACGGGAGCTACCTCGCACTCGAGCGTCTCCTGAGCGCCCAGACACCTCTCTCGACTTCCCATGACGAGATGCTCTTCATCGTCATTCATCAAGTCTCCGAGCTCTGGATGAAGCTCTCCATCCACGAGCTAACGGCGGTGGTGAAGCAGATCCAGACCGATGTTCTCGACCCGGCGTTCAAGATGCTGTCGCGAGTGGCCCGCATCCAGGGCCAGCTCATCATGTCCTGGGACGTCCTCTCGACGATGACGCCTTCGGATTACAGCTCGTTTCGTGGCCATCTCGAAAGGGCGTCCGGCTTTCAGTCTTACCAGTACCGAACTCTCGAGTTCATTCTCGGCAACAAGAACCGGGAGATGATCGAGGTGCATCGTTCCGACGAGAAGATATACCGCGACCTCCGGGAAGTCCTGACCCGGCCGAGCCTCTACGACGAGACGGTTCGCATGCTGAAACGGAGGGGCTTCGACATCCCCGACGGCCATGTGGAACGAGATTGGGCGGAACCCTACGAGCCCCATGCGAAAGTCGAAGCGGCCTGGCTCGAGGTCTACCGTGACACGCAACGCTACTGGGACCTCTACGAGCTCGCCGAGAAGCTCGTAGACCTCGAGCAGAAATTTCAGCAGTGGCGCTTCAGCCACATGAAAACCGTAGAGCGAATCATCGGTTACAAGCGGGGCACCGGCGGTACCGGCGGCGTGTCGTACCTTCAAAAGGCCCTTGCCCTGAAGTTCTTCCCCGAGTTGTGGTCGGTCCGAACCTCCACATGACGCTCGACCGCAGCGAGTTCGAGCTCTGGGATCGAGACGACTCTCTACGATCGTTTCGTGACGAGTTCGAGCTGCCCGAGGGTGTCATCTATCTCGACGGAAACTCTCTCGGGGCGCTCCCCGCAAGAACCCCGATACGGTTGCGAGAGTTGATCGACGCCGAATGGGGTGAAGGACTCGTCAGAAGCTGGAACTCGCATGGATGGATCCACTATCCCAGAAGAGTCGGAGATCTCATCGCGAAGCTCGTCGGCGCCGAGCCGGGCGAAGTCGTGGCCGCGGACTCTACGTCGATCAACCTGTTCAAGCTCGTAACCGCAGCCTGCCGCCTGAATCGCGACCGTCCGGCCATCGTCTCGGAGCGCCAGAACTTTCCCACCGATCTCTACATCCTTCAGGGGATCCTCGATTTCAGCGAAACAGTACGTGAGCTGCGCGTCGTGGATCGTTCGGAGCTTCCCGATGCGATCGACGATGATGTCGCGGCTCTGGTTCTGACTCAGGTGGACTTTCGCACCGGAGCCATGCACGACATGCGCGATCTGACGGCCCGCGCTCACGAGAAAGGTGTCCTTACCATCTGGGATTTGAGTCACAGTGCCGGCGCATTCCCGATTCACCTCGGCGACGACGGCATCGACTTCGCCGTGGGCTGTGGGTACAAATATCTCAACGGTGGTCCCGGGGCACCGGCTTTTCTGTTCGTTGCCCGCCGCCATCAAGAGGCGTCGCGCAATGCGCTGAGCGGGTGGATGGGACACGAAACCCCGTTCTCGTTCGACGTCGACTATCGACCGGCATCCGGGATCGAGAGGTACTTGTGTGGTACCCCAACGATCCTGGGCATGGCCGCTCTCGAAGTCGGAGTCGAGATGCTGACGCGAGCGGACCTGGTCGAAGTTCGTAGCAAATCGCGCCGTCTGGGAGACGCGCTTCTAGAGCTCGTCGACGCAGGTCTTTCCGGCCTCGGGCTCGGGACCGCCTGCCCTCTCGATTCTTCGCAGCGAGGAAGTCAGGTCTCGCTCAGGCACGAGGCGGGCTATTCGATCGTACAAGCCCTGATCGCTCGCGGTGTCATCGGCGACTTCCGCGCGCCGGACATCCTTCGTTTCGGATTGACCCCCTTCTATTTGCGCTATGTCGATATATTCGATGCGGTCGAGATCCTGAAAGAGGTTCTCGAGACCGAGGTATTTCGCCGCCCCGAGTTTCAGAAGCGCATGCTCGTGACGTAGTCGAGACTTCCCATCGAGTCGCGAAGGGTCGTCCGGAGTGCATCCGAAGCTCGCGGGCGCGCGACGCAAATCGTTGATTCGTAATGGATATTAGATGTTATTTTTCAAAGGCTTATCGCGCTTCCGTCCCTGGCTGAACGTAACGTGTGGAAAACAAGGCTCTTGTGTTCCAGACGAGAATGGCACGGTAGTTGCTAAATAGCAATTGACGTCGCGTTTGCGTTTCCTGAGGTGCCGGTCGGGATTCATCGAGGGCGGGAGAAATATCAATGGTTCAAATCACGGCGCTGATGGAGCATGTGTTCCAGTTCATAACGGACTATCCCCAGGCAGTAGGAGTCGTCATCATCGTTCTGCTGGCGGTTTTTACCGTCGCGCTCGGATACTGGGTGAGGAAATCGCGCTCGGTGCGGCATCGCCAGCTGATCCGACGCCTCAGCAACAATCTCGATAGCTCGGGCTTTCACATACAAGAGCTGCGATCGTTCCGCCGCCGCCCGTCGACTTAGTCGCGGGATTGACGAGACTCTGCGCGGTTTCGTATCTTCGCGCATGCGCGATCGTAATCTGTTTCGCTGGTGGTCAAGGGCCGCATTCTCCTGCATCCTGGCGGGGATCGCAGGATATGGGTCGAGCATGACATTCGCTTCCCAGCCCGCGGATCTGGACGAGCGATGCCGCAAGGAAGTCCTCGAGCTGCATCAGTTCTTTCAGGATTGGTTCACCGGCGAGCTGGAGAACACGCCCGAGAACCTGGCGCGTTTCTCCGCGGTGGTCGCCGAGGGTTTCCAGATCGTCTCGCCCGAGGGAGGCGTCAGCACTCGCGAACAGATTCTGGACCGGGTCGAGGAGGCTCACGGAGCTCGGAGCGGGCTCCGCATCTGGATCGAGAACTATTCGAGCCGCCCGCTTGCCGAGGGAGTGCAGCTCGTGAGCTACGAGGAATGGCAGGAGAGCGAGGGTCGGACGCGCGGGCGGATCAGCACCGCCGTGTTCACGCGTGCCAGCGAAGCTCCGAACGGCGTACGCTGGGTTCGAGTTCACGAGACTTGGCTGCCTTGACGTTTGCCGTTATGCGTCTCCCGGTTCGCTATACGGCCTTCTTGCGCACTGGAACCACTCGCGCTCCTTCTTCGGCCTGCATGTACGCGTAGCGGTAATCGGTCGGCGGCACGAAGGTCTCCTTGACGGTACGGATGCTCGTCCAGCGTACGAGATTCCCGGCCGATCCCGCCTTGTCGTTCGTGCCCGAGGCGCGGCTTCCTCCGAACGGCTGCTGCCCCACGACGGCGCCGGTTGGCTTGTCGTTGATGTAGAAGTTTCCCGCGGTCTGGCGAAGGGCGGTGTAGGCCTTTTCGATCGCGTTGCGGTCGTCGGCGAAGATGGCCCCGGTGAGACCGTAAGGCGACGTTTCGTTGCAAACCGTGAGAGTCTCCTCGTACTCGCCGTCGGGATAGACGTACAGGGTCAGGACCGGACCGAAGATCTCTTCCTCCATGAGCTTGAACTTGGGATTGTCCGTCAGAACGGCGGTTGGCTCGATGAAGTAGCCCTTCGAATCGTCATACTCGCCTCCGGTCACGATCTCGGCTTCGGAAGAGTCTTTGGCGTAGTCGATGTAAGCCGTGATGCTCTTGAACGCCTCTTCGTCGATGACCGCGCCCATGAAATTCGTGAAGTCGGTGACGTCTCCCATCTTGATCGTCTCGACCTCGGCGACGAAACGCTCTTTGAATCCTGGCCAGAGGCTCTTGGGAATGTATACCCGCGACGCCGCGGAGCATTTCTGGCCTTGATACTCGTAAGCCCCTCGAATCGCGTTGGCGACCACGGCATCGAGATTCGCGGAAGGATGAACGAAGATGTAGTTCTTCCCACCCGTCTCCCCCACGATGCGGGGATAGACCTTGTACTTCTTGATGTTGTTCCCCACCGTGGCCCACATGTTCTGGAAGACCTCGGTCGAGCCGGTGAAGTGGATGCCGGCCATCGTATCGAGCTCCATGACCGGTCCGCCCACCTTGCCCCCCGAGCCAGGAATGAAATTGATGACGCCGTCCGGGAGCCCGGCTTCGCGAAAGAGCTCGGTCAAGTAATATGCGGAGTAGATGGCGCTCGACGCGGGCTTCCAGAGGACCGTATTCCCCATGAGCGCCGGACTCGTGGGCAGGTTTCCTCCGATCGAGGTGAAGTTGAAGGGGGTGACGGCGAATATGAACCCCTCGAGCGCCCGGTACTCCACGTAATTCCACATTCCCGGTGCCGATGCCGGCTGGCCCTCGTAGATCTGTTGCATGTAATACGTATTGAAGCGGTAGAAATCGATGAGCTCACAGGCGGCGTCGATCTCGGCCTGGTGCGGGGTCTTGGACTGCCCCAGCATCGTCGACGCGTTCAGGATCGCACGGTACTTGCCCGCCAGAAGCTCGGCCAACTTGAGAAAAACGCTGGCCCGGGCCCGCCAGTCCATCACCGACCACTCCCTCCAGGCCTCGGCCGCCGCCCGTTCCGCCTCGGAGACGATTTGAGGCGTCGCCTTGTGGTAGCGTCCGAGCACATGTCGGTGATCGTGAGGGCAGCGACACTCACCCATGTCCCCGGTGCGAATCTGTTTTCCTCCCACGATGATGGGGATTTCGACTTCCTTCCCCAGCATGTCGTCGAGGACGGCCCGGAGCGATTCACGTTCCGTCGATCCGGGTGCATAGCTGAGAACCGGCTCGTTTCTGGGCTCGGGGACGTTGAAAACGGCGTTCGTCACGGTAAAACTCCTCCTCATCCGATGGTCCGGCTCATTGTACACCGCTAGAATGACGAGGACTCATGAACGTCGAAGAGATTGCCCACGAAGTCGTGGATGCGGAAAGTCGCATTCGCCCCCACGTCCGCGAAACGCCGCTCGATCGGGCGCCCTGGCTTGACTCGGCAACGGGTGCCGAAGCTCACCTCAAGCTCGAAATCGTTCAGCTCTCCGGCTCGTTCAAGCTTCGAGGCGCGATGAACAAGCTCCTTGCCCTGTCGAAAACGGAGCGCGAACGCGGAATCGTGACGGCATCCTCGGGAAACCATGCCGCGGCGGTTGCGTTCGGACTCGATCGCCTCGGCGCCCGAGGCGTCATCTATTTACCGAGTACGGTGTCGAAAACCAAGCTGGAGTACCTCGAAGCTTACGGCATGGAGCTTCGTTTCGTGGGGCCGGATTCGGTCGAGGGCGAGCTCGAAGCTCAACGAGCCGCCACCCGCGAAAACCTCGTTTACGTTTCCCCCTATAACGATCCCCAAATCATCGGGGGCCAGGGAACCGTCGCGGTCGAGCTGGAACGGCAGCTCGAGGCTTTCGACGGGGTCTTCGTTCCCGTGGGAGGCGGGGGCCTGGTTGCCGGAATCGCCGGGTACTTGAAGGCGCGCCGCCCCTCGGTGCGGATATACGGCTGTCAGCCAGAGAGATCGCGGGTCATGTACGAGTCGGTGCGCGCCGGCAGGCTTCTCGATCTCCCCTCCGAGCCGACGCTCGCCGACGGGACCGCGGGCGGTCTGGACCCGGGCACGATCACGTTTCCCATCTGCCGAAGCGTCGTCGACGAGTGGATTCTTCTGAGCGAGGACGAGATCGCGTCCGCGATGAGACTCCTCCTGGAGAAGCATTCGATTCTGGTAGAGGGATCGGCGGCGCTGTCGGTGGCGGCATTCTTGAAATGTGCTTCCGCGCTCCGGGGAAAAACCGTCGTGCTCGTCTTGACCGGAAAGAAAGTGAGCCTGGATACGCTGCGAAGAATCCTGGACGAGTCCCGGAGTCCCTCCGCGTGAGTGGCACGGCGCTTCTTGTCTGGGTGGTGGTCGCGGGAGCGCCGGAGCTTCGAACTCCGGTCCGGGGCATCACCATCTCGACGCACCGGGGAGGCTCGGAGTGGGCTTCGGATGCCATTGTCGTCGCTCTCGAGGAGATCAAGGCGCTCGGCGCCAACTGGGTGGCGATTCACCCCTACGCGAGGATCGGCGCCGACGGGTCGGTTCGTTATCGAGACGAAGAGAATAGGCCGCCCGAGCACATCCTGCGTCCCATCCGTGAGGCCAAAAAGCTGGGTCTGCGCATTCTGATCAAGCCGCACCTGGCCTACTGGCGGTCGCCGTTCCGGTGGAGAGGAGAGATCCGTTTCGAAAGCGTGGACGATTGGGCGCGCTTCTGGAACGATTACGAGCGCTTCATCCTCTCGGTGGCGAGCTGGTCGCAAGACGCCGACGCCTTCGTCGTGGGCACGGAGCTTCGGGGAACTCTGGAGCACGACGAGCGGTGGCGTTCGCTCATCGGCAAGCTTCGGGTGACGACGTCCGTGCCCCTGACGTACGCCGCCAACTGGGACGATTTCCGCGAGGTCACCTTTTGGGATGCACTCGACGTCATCGGTATCCAGGCCTATTTCCCGCTCACCGAGGGATCCGATCGAAGCGAGGAAGCCATCCGGCACGGGTGGAAGCGGTGGATGGCCGAGCTCTCGGCCTATTCCGCCGAGCAGGGGAAACTCATCGCCTTCACCGAGCTCGGGTACAACCAGTCTTACGACGCGCCCGTGCGCCCGTGGGATGATCGGGTCGATGACGAGGGAGCGCGTTCGGTGCAGGAGCTTTCGATGCGCATCGCGCTCGACGAGATCGAAGCCGAGCCCGCGGTCATCGGAGCGTTTCTGTGGAAATGGTTCGTTCCCCCTCGGCGAGCCGGCCGCAACTTCCAGCTGGCGGTTCCGGAGATCGAGCGGGTCATCCGTGCCCGCTGGCTCGAATGAGTTGGCGGCGAATGAGACTCTCGATCAGCGAATTGCCACGGGCGCGACGGTCGAACCGGTGGCTCCTCGAAGCTTGAGAGGTTGTACGACGAAAGCGAAACTCGTATGCTTGTCTCGACCGTAGCTCACCTAGGAACCGTCGTTGAATCCGAAGTAGAACAGGTTCCTGTAAGGATCGATAGCAAACGGATCCATTCCAGTAACCCGGAGTATTCGAGAAATGTCCCGTGTCTCCAGTCCGCTGAAATGAAGAAAGTAGCATCGAGGTCGAGCGATTCTCCCACGTCCGCCACGAGGGAAATCGGAGCCTTCACCAGCGTCCCGTCTATCTTACCGGTTCGTGTGGATAGCGTAAGTGACTCACCTTGGGAATCGAGCACGCCGATACGTCGTGCGATTTCCGCGTTGAGAACCGACCAGGCAGCTCCCGTTTCGAGCTGCGCCAGAATCGGCGTTACCAAGTTGCCAGGACGGATACGATCATAGATCTTTGGAGACATCTCCCTTAGATCTGTATCGGTGAAAACGGCGCAGCCGGTTGCGAAGGAGTTGCCCTCGACATCGCGCAGCATCCGCTAAGCGACGAGATGGATGAGTGGGGCGCCGGTAAGGTCGAGAGCCCCCACACGTTCCAGTAGCTCGTCGAGGGAGCCGGCTTCAGCGACGAGCTCACCCTCGTGAATCGCCACCCATGAGCCACGATGCTGGGCTCCGTTCTCAGCGAGCCACTGGAAGTCCTTCATCCGGTCGGTATCGAGGGTCTTACTTCGGCGGATCTTCGGTGGCGCGAGCAAGGTACCTAATCGCTGGAGGGTCACGTCCTTCGGTTGCTTGACGAGCGCCTCGTCGAGCGCACTTCTTGTTTCAGAAACACGCTCCTGTTCGAGCAGGCTGCGGATTCGTGCTAGCGCGTCGATAGATTTCTGTGGAGTCGTACTCATGATCCGACCTCGCTTCATGGTATCCCGAAAGGGAGCTCCGGGCGATCGGGACCACTGCTGGAAGATGTACGTCGTCTCACTCGGCGTTACGACCGAGTCGATTCGCGCCGCGAGCTGATAGAATCGTGGGCTCCATGTCGAAGCCGCCGTCACCCCGCGGTGAGGTCCTCTCGCTCGTCCTTTACCCTGCCCGGGGCGGGTTTCTCGAGTGGTATCGCCTGTAGTACCATAGGCTATGCCGGCCCCGGTCGTGGTCGACACCAACGTCTTGTTCGCCGGGCTTTGGTCCCGAGAAGGGGCGTCGTTCCGGATGCTAGAGTTGATAGCGAAAGGGCGGATTCGGCCGGCTCTCTCGGTGCCCCTGGTGCTGGAGTACGAGATGGTCTTGAAGCGCGCCGCGAGACAGTTGAGTTTAGCGATGGATGAGATTGACGCGATACTCGACTATCTATGTGCCGTAGGGCACCACCAGATGATTCATTTCTTGTGGCGTCCAACTCTTCGGGATCCTCGGGACGAGTTGGTCCTGGAGCTCGCGGTCGCTGCTGGCTCCCGTTTCATCGTTACCCACAACGTGGACGACTTCGGCGGCGCAGAGACTTTTGGCGTGGCGGCGATATCTCCGGCAGAGTACCTTCGACGGATAGGAGTACGATCATGAGCACGCTCAGCCTTCGGCTACCTGACTCCCTTCACGAAAAGATCCGGGAATTGGCGGCGCGAGAAGACATATCGATCAACCAGTTCATCGCCATCGCGGTGGCGGAGAAGATGTCTGCCTTGCTTACGCTCGACTACCTCGCCGAGCGCGCCGGACGTGGTTCTCGAGCGGCGTTCGAGCGCGTGTTGGACAAGGTTCCGGCTCGTACCCCCCTCTCCGGCGATGAGTGGCCGGCGGCCGAGAGCGTGAAGCCGCGCAGGCGTTCGCCAACGAAGAAAGCGAAGAAGTAGGGCGCCCGGCCTCGCCGATTTTCGATTCGATCCGGTAACGATGAGCGTTCGACAGAGCATCGGAGCGTGCTCGTTCTCACACCACGGCGACGATGTTCTTGGGTGTGATCTCGGGGATCGACCTCGTTCCCGACTGCATCATCACGAGCTGGAGCTCCTCGCGCAGAATGTCGAGCACCGCTTCGACTCCGGCCTGGCCGAATGAAGCGAGACCCCACAGGTACGGCCGCCCGATGCAGACGGCCGTCGCGCCGAGCGCGAGCGCGGTGAAGAAGTCCGTGCCCCGGCGGAAGCCACTGTCGATGAGGACGGGAATGCGGCCCGAGACGGCGTCCAGGACCTCCGGAAGGCATTCGATGGTCGCCCGGCGACTCGCCTCGGCGCGCCCACCGTGGTTCGAAACGATGATTCCGTCGATCCCGTTCTCGGCCGCGAGAGCGGCGTCCTCGGGGGTGACGATTCCCTTGATGAGGACCTTCATCGACGTGGAATCGCGGAGCCGGCGCGCGAAGTCCCACGTGAGCGTGGTCTGGTAAGTGTCGTTCGCCGGACGTTCGAGCCCGTCGTAGTTCGGAGTGTGTTGTCTCTCGTCGCTGTGGCAGGCCGTGCAGTCCCGCGTGTCCTTCATGGCGAAGCGCTTCAACGTCTCCCGATTGCTGCCCCCGAAGAGATCCACGGTGAGGACGATCGCTGGACAGCCGGCCTTCTCGGCGCGCGAGACGACGGACTTGGTGACGTCCCAGCTCGCGATGGGATAGAGCTGGAACCAGACGGGCTCACCTCGAGCCGCGTTGACGTCCTCGATGGACGTCGATGCGACGTTCGAGAGCACCTGGAGGTGCTTCTTCGCCTTCGCGGCGAGCGCGACGGCGATCTCGCCGTCCGGATGAAAAGCAAGGTTACTCGACGTGGGCGCGATGACGATCGGCGTCGGCCAGCGCTTCCCGAGGACGTCGACCGACATGTCGATCTTGCTGACGTCGACGAGCCGACGTGGCCGGAGCCGCCACTTCAGGAAACCGTCGCGGTTCGCCTGGATCGTCGCGTCGTTGTCGGTGCCCGTCGCCATATAGCCCCAGTGGGCCGGCGGAAGAACGCTTTCGGCAATCCGCTCGAAGTCGAACACGTTGATGGCGTCCTCGGGAGACGCGATGAGTCCGTCGCCCTTCCCGGCGTAGCGGCGCACCGTTTGAGGAGCGGAGAAGAGCGGAAGACCTACGCAGGCGAGAGTCGGGCTTCCGGCGAGCCATTTCAGGAGCTGGCGGCGGTTTTCGTTCACATCCTCGCGCATCATGGGGCGCCTTCTATCACGCCCCATGGCGTCCGGACCAGCGGACTCCCTGCCTATTCGGCGTACACCGAGGCCTCAGGTCTCATCGAATCCGGAGAGCGGGATCCCCAAAGAGATGATAGATGCGGATAAGCTCGGGGAATTGCCTGCCTCATTCGCGAATAGCATGATATGCGTGTTACTCGAGGCGTGCTCTGGGAAACGCAAAGGGCAGTTCAGCGTTCGCATCAACGATCAGTATCGCGTCTGCTTTCGGTGGACAGATGAGGGTGCCGACACCGTGAAAACCGTCGATTATCACAAAGGTTACGACGCGCCCGTGCGCCCATCGAAGCGAGACGCCGCTCCCGGTCGGCCACGAGCTCGTCAGGCAGGACTTTGATCGCCACACGCCCGGAACGATGATCACTACTTTGGCGTGATCACGTCGATGTCATCCTTGAACAGTTCGAAGTGTCTGACGTTCCACGTCAGGATCGTCGACGCGTTCGCTTTCAACGCGGCCATCGCCAAGAGCAGGTCATACGTTCTTCCACCGACGACCCCACTAGTCCGGGCTCGGCGAAGCGCGTTCCAGACCTCACGACCCGTCAAATAAACGAGCGTCGTCTGCCCCCAATTGGACTCGAGTAACGAAAGGGCGTCGGAGGGCTTCAGGCGGTGACGAGACGGAAGTCGCGTTACAACCGCAAAGGCTTCGACGATGGAGTGAGCGGCGAGTCGCAGCTCCTCGCCGGCGTCGGCGCGCCTTTCGAGCTCGGAACGCGTGCGCTCGTGATGCTCATGCCACGGGCTAACCGTTGCAATCAGGCAGTTGGTGTCGCACACATAGCGAGGCATTAGTCTCGCTCGTCGTCCAAGCGGCCCTCACGCAGATCCTGGATGCCTTCTTCGACCGCCGCTGAGGTAACAGTCGGAACCGGCTCCTGCGGCACGGCCACCAGAAACCGACCGCGCCGTTCGAGCCGCACTTCGAGCGGTGACGGGACGATCTCCACTCGTCCATCCACGACTCGAAACTCGACCTCCGTTCCAGGCTCCAGTCCGGCCGCCATCCGAACCGCCTTCGGGATCACGAGTCGACCGCCTTTGTCGATGGTCGACTTCATGGTGACTAGAATACCAGATAATGAGCCACGTTTCAGTGCCATCTATCCGCCCACACGTTCCCGACCACATCCTGGCGCTCCAGAGCCTGCTCCATGCGTCTGCGCAAGCCGTGGGCGCTGCTGCGGATTCGACCTCGCTTGCTTCAGACGGTGGGCACGCCGCGCTTCGGCGGGAGGCCACTCGGCGTGCGGTCGGTCGAGCAGCCAGGTTTACATTTCGCGTGCCTGTGGCCCACGTAGGGATAAGTTGCGACCAGAGCCGGCGAATTTCACTTGGGTCGTCGAAAGCGACTTTTGCGCCCAGACGTCGATGTGGAGGGTTTGCGGCGTGACTCGAGAAAAGCGATGTCTTCGGCGTCGCCCGGCGCCGAACGCGCTGCATGGGCGATCTTCTTGAGACGCAGGAGATCCTCCTCGGAGGCGATGATAAAAGTGTGAGAGCGGATCTTTATTCGTGTCCCATGCTGAGCGAGCTCCTGGGCGAGAATGGGGAAGTCGAACAGAAGGTCGACCCGAAGGCCGGTCTCCTCGTTGAAGAAATACGCGCTCTTCGGCGCATCGAGACGAAGCCGGATGGCCGCCACCTTTCGGTTGGCGATTGTCGAGATCACGTCTCCCGTTTCGTTGAGACGCGAGACGAGCTCTAAACCATGGTCGTAGAATAGGTGAACGGTACGATCGAGGCGGTCGCCCGGACGAGCGATCACGAAATCGAAATCACGAGTGACTCTTCGAGACCCCAGCACCACCAGGGCCATCCCTCCCACCAGCACCGGCGCGAGCCCGAGGGCGTGGAGCCCCTCGACAATTTCATGGACCGCTTGCAGATGATCCGTGGTGTCGGGCATCTCGGGATCGGGCAGAATATATTCCTGGCAGCGGACCCGCGAACGCCTTTAGGCGTCTGACGGAGGGGGGCGGTCGAAGGGCGTCAAGCACGGCGACATAGCGGAAATTGTCCGCGATGCGGCGGGCGGCCTGGATCGAGAATGCCCGAGCCTTGCCTCCCAGCGCGGCGATGCGCTCTTTCTCCGCGGCGGACAATCGCCTGCCGCGAGCTCGTCCGCCTCTGCTCCCGAGTGTCCTGGCCATCTGGGATATATTCATATCAGTATTATACTTAGCGCTAAGTTAAAATGCCACCGGAAACCGGGTATTGAGTCTCCGCCGTGCGGATGCTGTCGCCTTTGATACTTGGATTTGATTCCACTCCCTCCCCTCGCTAACCGTTGAGGTTGGCTGATTTCGTCGTCGTCCACGGGCGGCTAGGGAACTTGTAACCCGAGCGGCCGGCCATAACTTCCAACTGGCGGTCCCGGAGATCGAGCGAGTCCTCCGCGCTCGCTGGCTCGAGTGAATTGGTGGAGAGTGGAGCTCTCGATCAGCGAATTGCCACGGGGGCGACGGTCGAACCGGTGGCTCCTCGAAGCTTGAGAGGTTGTACGACGAAGGCGAACTCGTAGACCTGTCTCGACCGCAGCTCATCGAGCTTCATTCGCTCAACCAGATGGATCCCGTTGACGACGAGCATGATCTGATGAACCGGAAGCGAAACCGCGGGGTCGGGATTCGGTGAGACCTCGACCGGGGCGTTGTCGGCACCGACGAGCATCGGGTCTCGTTCGACGAGCCATTCGGCGGCCGCGATTCCGATGCCGGGTCCGCCGGCGGAGAAACGCTCGGGCTCGCTCTCGTAGAGCGTGCCCCAGCCCGTATGAATCAGCACGGCGTCGCCCGCCTGAATCGTCACGTCCTGGCGCTCCAGAGCCTGCTCCAGATCCTCGGCCGTGATCTCGTAACGGTCGGGAAGGATTTCAACGTTTTTGAGCGCGGCGACGTCGATGAGCACGCCACGCGTCATGAGGGTACCGACGTTCTCGATGCCGAGGCGTGTGAAGCCTGTCCGGGTCATCACCTCGTGGAGCCCATGGCAGTTGTAGAGGTCTTCTCCGATGGTCTGATGGGCGAAGCCGTCGAACTGTGTTCCCACCTGGCCCATCTCGGCCACGATCAGCTCCTCGTTCGAGCCTCGGCGGTTGCTCTGGGGATTCATCCGCGTTGGCTTCATGTAAAGGCCGAAGGTCCTGTCGCCCAGCGGTACCGACTCGGAGAGGACATGCCCCAGCTCGATGACTTCCCCGGTGCGGATCAATCGAGCCGCTCGGAGTACGGTTTCGGGACCCATATGATTCGCCGCGCCCCGCTCGTCTCCGGCCCCCCACTTGGTGGGGCAGCGCTCCTCGCCGGGCGGTGGTTTCCAGGACTGCGCGTGAGCTACTTGCGCGCGTTCGGCAAGCACGCCGATGAATGTGAGGCCAATCGTCTGGATGATTTTGGTGAGTCGCATAGTCATTTTGAAGAGTCTATACCGTGTTCCGACCGGGTAGCGATGAGATCGCCGATCCCTCGCCCGCGTGGTCGAGCTGGTAGAACCCGCCTTCACGACGATTCTTTCGCGACGGGAGGATATTCCGATGAGCCCCGCGACACTCAAGAGAGTGACCGGTGCCACCGCGATCCCGGTGACGTTCCTAACCGCTTGCGACCGCATCGCTCAGGAACAGCCGAAGATCCGAATCGCGGTGGCGAAGTTCCAGCACGAGACCTGTACCATCTGCCCCGGGGGGTGATTGAAGTCGCGCGCACAATTCCGCAGAGGCTTCGACGAGACAGGTTTTGCAAAGCTGATCCTGATCGTCGAAGCTCCCGAGCCCTTCGTCGGGACCACATTTCTGGATGCTCTACCATACGAGAACGTGAACCTGGCCGAGCTGTATCCGTACGGAACCCAGCCACACCGACGGAATTGGGACGCTCGAGAGGCGAGCGACCAGACCGCCGTGGTATCTTCGCGAACGTTTTTCGTCAGGAGGAGCTCATGGTGATGACGAGTGCGGATGGTGCACCGGAGCGTGGCACGATCCTTATGTGCGTCGTGCTCGTGCTGGCCGCGGGCGCAGCCGCGACCGCGCAGGAGCGCCGTAGCTCGTTTGGCGAGTGGCGGTACATCGGTGGGGACGCCGGGCACACTCGCTATTCACCGCTGGATCAGATCGACGCGCGCAACTTCGAAGATCTCGAACAGGCCTGGCTATGGAGAGGAGACAACTTCGGCCCGACGGTCGACTTCCTCTTCCGATCGACTCCGATCTACGTCGA